>JANMYI010000059.1:0-3927 GCA_031381955.1 Burkholderiales bacterium | reverse complement strand
GGCATGACGCGCGACATCGAACGCGGGACGCGGGCGGTGCATTCGCTGATCTCGTACTCGCTCTACAGCATCTTTCCCACGCTGATCGAAGTCGTGATGGTGCTGAGCCTGCTGGCGGTCAAGTTCGACCCGTGGTTCGCGCTGATCACGGGCATCGCGCTGGTGGTCTACATCAGCTTCACGATCACGGTCACGGAGTGGCGCACCTCGTTCCGGCGCCTGATGAACGAGCTCGATTCGAACGCCCACGCCCGCGCCATCGACTCGCTGCTGAACTACGAGACGGTGAAGTACTTCAACAACGAAGACTTCGAGGCCCGGCGCTATGACGAAAGCCTGGAAAAACTGCGCCGCGCGGCGCTGAAAAGCCAGACCACGCTGTCGATGCTGAACGCCGGCCAGCAAGCCATCATCGCCACCGCGCTGGTGGCCAAGCTGTGGCGCGCCACCGAAGGCGTGGTGGCCGGCAGCATGACCCTGGGCGACCTGGTGATGATCAACGCCTTCATGATCCAGCTCTACATCCCGCTGAACTTTCTGGGCGTGATCTACCGCGAGATCAAGCAAAGTCTGACCGACCTGGACAAGATGTTCACCCTGCTCGAACGCGACCGCGAGATCGCCGATGCGCCGGGTGCGTTACCGTTAGAGGTGAGCCAAGGCGTGGTGCGCTTCGAAGGCGTGAGCTTCGCCTACGACCCGCAGCGCATGATCTTGCAAGACCTGAGCTTCGAGATTCCGGCGGGCAAGACGGTGGCGGTGGTGGGCGCCTCTGGCGCCGGCAAGTCGACCCTCGCGCGCCTGATGTACCGCTTCTACGATGTGAGCAGCGGGCGCATCACCATTGATGGGCAAGACATTCGCCACGTCACCCAGGCCAGCCTGCGCGCGGCCATCGGCATCGTGCCGCAAGACACCGTGCTGTTCAATGACACGGTCGAATACAACATCGCTTATGGCCAGGCCGGCGCCGGCCGCGCGCAGGTGGAGGCGGCCGCCAAGGCAGCGCACATCCACGACTTCATCGCCCGCGCGCCCCTGGGTTACGACACCATGGTGGGCGAACGTGGGCTGAAGTTGTCGGGCGGCGAAAAGCAGCGCGTGGCCATTGCCCGCACGCTGCTGAAGAACCCGCCGCTGCTGATCTTCGACGAAGCCACCTCGGCGCTCGATTCGGCCAATGAGCGCGCCATCCAGGCCGAGTTGCGCAGCGCCGCGCAGGGCAAGACGGCGCTGGTGATTGCGCACCGCTTGAGCACGGTGGTCGATGCGCATGAGATCGTGGTGCTCGACGCCGGCCGCGTGGCTGAACGCGGCGCGCATGCCGAGCTGCTGCAACGCAATGGCCGCTACGCGCAGATGTGGCGCTTGCAGCAAAGCGGGCAGGGCGGCGAGTGAAGCGGAGGAACCCGCACAGGGCAGGCGGTTTGAGCAAGCCCGACAGACCACCGAATGCCAGACCCTGTACCTGGTGGGTGACATCACGAGAGCCTGGCCGCGCTCGTTGAGCACCACGACGGCCGGCTGGAGATCATCGACCGCAGCCAGCATGCGGCAGCGGTGCGCGCGAGCGCGCCTTTGGCCATGTCGCCTTGCGTTGTCGAGGTTGTTGACGCGGTTGGTGGAACCGCGGTCAACGACGGGCGTCTGGGCTTCTTCTCCGACATCTACTACGACCCGCGCCGCAATGAAAGGTGGGCGTTGTCGGACCGTGGGCCGGGCCCGACCCCAGGCCCGACAGCCGCACTGCACCGCTTTGGTTGCAGTGCGTCCGCCTCCAGGCCGACGAGCTGGGCGTGAAACCACTTGGCCGATGCGCGCAGCACCGTCGCAGCGCCGGCCCTGTCGGTTGCGCGACCACAAACATCACATTGAGCAGGCTGCGCACCAGGGTGCGCGGTGGATGTGAAACGCTCATGTCCAGTTCCTCAGCCGAGAATCGCCGCGATGCGGCCCCAGGTCCAGTAGGCCGCGGTGCCGCCCATCGCGTACAGGGCAGGCGCTCGCCAAGCGACGAAGGCTGGCCAGCGCGACAGTGCACGCACCAGCACGAAGGCCGCGCCCACCACCAGCAACTGGCCGGCTTCGACGCCGAGGTTGAAGGCCAGCAAGGCCAGCAGCAAATGGTTCTGCGGCAGGCCGATCTGCTGCAGCGCGCCGGCAAAGCCCAGGCCGTGCACCGTCCTCGCCGCAGCGCAGCAGGCCTTCGTTCTCGCGGCAGTTCTCCGGCCGCAGCGGGCGCAACAACGTGTCGCCACTGCGCTGGCCGGCCGTCCACTGCCACAGGAACTCGCCCGACGGCGTCTGGCGCAGCGCCATCTCGGCCATGCTGATCTCGTGCGCGCGCACGGGCAGCGCGAGCACCGCGCCGATCAGCGCCAGCAGCGCTGTCCAAAGATGCCGTGTCATGGCGTGGTGGCCTCGGTGGCTTCGAGCGGCATCACGCTCCAGCCGTCGCCGTGGCGCAGCGCGCGCCACTGGCCCACGGGCGCGGCTTCAAGCTCGGCCGCAAACCCGGCAGCGCCTTGAAGATGACGCGATCCTTGATCGCCTTGTCGCCCTTGTCCATTTGCAAGGCCAGGCCTTCACGATAGAGCACCTCGTTGTCGAGCCAGGTGCGGCGCAGCGCGTACACCTCGTCGGCATTGGGTTCGAGGCCGCGCGCGTCCTTGAAGACCTTGAGCGCCTCCTGGTCCACCGCAGCATCGACGACGATGGTGCGACCGTCTTCAGTGGCGCCGTTGAGGTGGTGGTCAAGCTCGAACAGCGCGCCGCCGATGAGCACGAAGTGCAGCAGCGGCTCGCGCAACCAGCGCTGCCATGCAGCAGTGAGCGCCCCAAGGCCGGCTGAAGTCAGCCGTCCCCCGCGGGGCATAAGCGCTAACGTAAAATGACTCATGCTGTTATGCTTCGATCCGCCACGAGAAAGGGGCGGTCATGGACGAGCCGTTTGGAACCGACGATGTCGAGAGTGCCGATTTGGTTGAGCCGGTGGGCGGCGAACTGGCCAGCATCGGGCAAGACTGGGACGTTGTGATGCAGATGTTGCCCGCGCAGTGGGAAGCCAAGGCAGTAGAGCTTGGAGCAGTGCGGCGGCTGCGCGGCTTTGCCAGCGTTGGCACGCTGCTGCGGGTGCTGCTCATTCACCTGGCTGACGGGTGTTCGCTGCGCGAGACGGCGGTGCGAGCCAGTGCTGGCGGGTTGGCGGCGGTATCGGACGTGGCGCTGCTCAAAAGGTTGCGTGGCTGCGCGGCCTGGTTCGAGTGGATGGCACGCGAGATGGCGGCGGGTATGGCCTTGCCGCTGGCCGAGCAAGCGCTGCTGCCGGGCCGACGTGTGCGCCTGGTCGACGGCAGCTCGGTGTGCGAGCCCGGCGCAACCGGCTCGACTTGGCGCTTGCACTACGCGCTGAACCTGCGCACGCTCAGCTGCGACGAGGTCCACGTCAGTGAGGCCGATGTGGGTGAAAGCCTGACGCACTTCGACATCCGAGCCGGCGACGTGATCATGGCCGACCGCGGTTTCGCCAAGCGGCCCAGTCTGCGCTACGCCGTGCAACGCAAGGCCGATGTCGTGTTGCGCGCCAGCCTGAGCAATCTTCCCCTGCATGACCGTCGCGGCCGGCCGCTGGACATGTTGCCCAAGCTGCGAACGCTGGCGCTCGGACAGGCCGCCGACTGGCCCGCGCGCGTGCAAGACGACATTGGCGCCATCGCGGTACGCGTATGCGCCTACAAGAAGACCGTCGCGCAGACACTGGCCGCCCAACAGGCGATCCTGCAGGAGGCCAGAAAGAAGGGGCGCAGCGTTCAGCCTCAGACCCTGGAGGCGGCCGGCTACGTCATCGTGGTGACCACCCTTGCCGAACCCGCTGCCACGACGATCATGGAGTTCTACCGCCGACGATGGCAGATCGAGTTGGCCTTC
>JANMYI010000038.1:0-6094 GCA_031381955.1 Burkholderiales bacterium | reverse complement strand
CACCGAGTTGGGCCGCAGGGTCGGTTCGTATGCGGTCGCAAACCACCTCCGGCCTGCGACTGCGCCGCGTGCGAGTCGATGAGCCACGAGCCGCAGCCCTGTTTTAAGATTCACCGCAGCGGCGGGCACGGCGGCCAAGCTCTGTGGCGGGCGGCGACGATGGGTTAAGCCGCCACGGCTTTGAAGGCGCGATGTCCTGTGTGCGCATTTGTGAAACTGAGTACCAAGCATGACGCTGCTTGAGCGCGACGGGTTCTTGGCGCAACTGCAAGACCTGTTGGCGCAAGCGCGCACCGGCCCAGGCCGGCTGGCGTTCGTGGAAGGCGAAGCCGGCATCGGCAAGACGAGCGTGCTGCGCGCTTTCGCCGCTTCGGTGCGCGCCCACTCGCCGGTGTACTGGGGGGCCTGTGAGGCGATGGCCACGCCGCGCGCGCTTGGCGCGCTTGACGACATCGCCATCGACTCCGGCGGCAAGCTGGCCATGGCAAGAGGCGGCAGCAGTGAGCGGCACCACCGGTTCGTGGCCTTCGTCGAGCTGCTGGCCGAACGCCCGGCATTGGCCGTGCTGGAAGATGTGCACTGGGCCGACGAGGCGACGCTCGATTTGCTGCGCTACGCCGGCCGGCGCATCGCGCGCACCCACTCGCTCCTCGTTGCGAGCTTTCGCAGCGACGAGGTCACCCCTGCGCATGCGCTGCGCGCCGTGCTCGGCGATCTCGCCACTGCCGGGGCATCGCGGTTGGCGCCGCAACCCTTGTCGCTGGCAGCGGTGCGGTCGCTCTGCGTTGATGCCGGGGTTGATGCGATGGCTTTGCATGCGCACACCGCAGGCAATCCGTTCTTCGTCACCGAGGTGTTGGCCGCGACGGTGAAGAGCACGCACGGCGTTCCCGCCACGGTGCAAGACGCCGTGCTGGCGCGCGCCAGACGCCTGTCGCCATCGGCGCGAGCCGTGCTCGATGCGGCCGCGGTGGCCGGGCCGCGCGCCGAGGCCTGGCTGCTGCGCGAGCTGACGGCTGCTGAAAGCGGCTCGATCGACGAGTGCCTGGCCACTGGCGTGCTGCGTGCCGAAGGCGCGGCGTTCGCGTTCCGCCACGAACTGGCGCGCCAGGCGGTGCTGCAGGCGATGAGCCCGACTCGCGCACTCGGCCTGCACCGGCTCGTGCTGCAGGCGCTGCTGGCCAGCGACGAAACAGCCCGCATCGCCGCGCGGCTGGTGTTGCACGCCGAGGGCGCAGGCGACGTGGCCGCGGTGCGGCATTGGGCGCCGATGGCAGCGCGTGAAGCTGCGGCGCAAGGCGCGCACCGGCAAGCTGCGGCGCACTGGGCGCAGGCACTGGCGCATTGCGCGCCGAGCGCCGAGCGCGCGGCGCTGCTCGACGCGAGCGCTGAAGACGTGCACATGAGCGTGGGCATTGACGAGGCGATCGCCGTGCGCAGCGAAGCGGCGCGGCTGTGGTGCGCACACGGGCAGCCCGGCAATGCGGCGCAGTCGCTGGCGCGGCAGTCGCTCATGTTCATGTACGCCGCGCGCAATGCAGACGCTGCTGCGGCGTTGCGCGACGCGAATGCGCTCGTCGCTGACGACCCCGGGTCGAGCGCGTCGCGGGTGGTACGCAGCTGCGCCGCGTCGCTTTGCCTGTTCGAGTGCGACCACGGCGAAGCGATCGCACTGGCCACACCGGTGCTGGCCGCTGCCGAGCGTGATGGCGACGTGGCCGAGCGGGCGACAAGCCTGAAGACGATTGGCCGCGCGCTGCTCGCCTTGGGCCGGGACGCCGACGGCATCGCAACGCTCGAGCGCGCACTCGCACTGTCACTCGGTGCCAATGAGAATCGACTCGCCAGCCAGGTTTTCGCCAACCTCGGCGCGGGCTGTGTCGAAGCGTTCAGGCTTGCCGACGCCGAGAAGTGGTTGCGCAAGGGAATCGACTTCTGCGTTGAACGCGACCTTGATGCGACACATCGGTACCAGACGGCGTGGCTGGCCCACGCGCTGCTGCAGCAAGGCCGCTGGGACGAGGCTGCGGCTGCGGCCCACGCTGTCATCGCGGCACCGAAAGCGACAGTCATTGCGCGCATCGCGGCGCTGGTCGCGCTCGGCCGGCTGCGCGCGCGCCGCGGTGACCCGGGCGTTTGGAGCGCGCTCGACGAGGCGCGTGATCTGGCGGGGGGTGCCGGGCCGGGCCGCTTCCACGTGGCGCGCGCAGAGGCCGCCTGGCTGGAGGGACGTGACGCTGAGGCGGCGCGCGACGCGTCAGCCCACCTGCCCCAGGCGGTTGCCAAACAGCAGATTGCCCTGGCCGCACAACTGTTGTTGTGGTGCCGGCTCGGCGGCGATGAGGCCACGCCCATTCCGGCCTTTTGCGCGCGGCATCCCTTCGCTCTCGAAGCTGCGGGCCGCTGGCAGGACGCGGCCGACGCGTGGCGCGCGTTCGGCTGCACGTTCGAGCGCGCTCGCGCCCTGTCACGCGGCGACGAGCCGGCGCAGCGCCAGGCACTTGCCACGTTTCAGGAACTCGGCGCTCAGCCCATGGTGCAGCGGCTATGCCAGCGCCTGCGGGCGGCAGGTGTGCGCGGCTTGCCACGCGGCCCGCGGCATGCCACGCGCGAACGACCTGCTGGCCTGACCGGCAAGGAAATGGCGGTGCTCGAACTGCTCGCTGCGGGGCTGCGCAACAAGGAAATCGCGCTGCGGCTGCACCGCTCGGTGCGCACCATCGACCATCACCTGGTGGCGGTCTTCGACAAGCTCGGCGTCGCGACGCGCGCGGAAGCCGTGAGCGCGGCCCATCGGCTGGGCATCGTCGCAACGGGCTCGGCAAACGCCTGACGGCGCGTCGCTCGCAGGGGCGCGGCCTATTGCAAGATGTCCAACGCCGGCAGCCCCGCCGTGCCCTGGATGCAATGCCACAGGTAGACGGCCAGGCCGGGGTCACCGGTCCACAACGTGTAGCGCCCCTGGCCGTGCGCTTGCCGCATGCGTTCGTGCTGTGCCGTTGCATGCACGGCAAAGCGCCTGGCACGGTGCAACCACACGGCGTCGCCAGTGCGCGCGTACAGCTGCAGCAAGGCATAGCCATTGCCGGCTGTGCCGTGGCACAAGCCATGGCCTTTGGCCAGCGGCCCGGCAGCCCAGATGGCTTGGCCGGCACTGATCAACAGGGCATCCATCTCGGCCGACACCTGCGCCGGAAAGTCTGCCAGCGCGGTGACGACGCCCGGTGCACCATGACACCACTGCATCAGCATGTGCGGCCTGCCGGGCCGTGGCGCAAAGGTGCCGGGCGGCCAATTGACGGCGCCGTTTTCGCAGGTTGCCGTGGCTTGCAGGGTGGTCAGGCAGCGCTCATGGAGCAGCGCGCGGCGGCCGGCATCAAGCAAGGCAGCGCCCTTCAACAGCGCATAGACATTGCCGGCGAAGCCGTGCCCGGCGCCCAGGTATTGCACGACCTTGCCGTACATATCTTGCGTCCACAGATGGCACTGCGCCGGCTCATCGAACAGCCAGGTCTGCCAGAGCTGCTCAACGTTTTCCAGGTACAGCTCACGCCAACGTGCCTGCCCCGTGGCTTGCCACAAGTGCCAGGCCGCCACCATGGTGCCGGGCGCTGCCCACAGCGCTTCGTTGGTCGGATTGGGAATGTTCGACTTGATCGACGCATGGAGCCTGTCAGCCGCCGCGCTGGAGCCGGTCAAGCGCCACAGCACGAGCAAGATGCCCACCTGGCCCAGGTAGTACGACGGCACGATGGCGCCGGTGTCGGGCTGGGCCTGATACGCCGCGTCTGCCAGTTGAATGCCTGCCACCGGTTCGCTGTGCAGCTTCACCGCTCCTTCGCGCTGTAGATACCAAAGCGCCCACCACACACCGGCGCTGCCGAGGTACAGGCTCTTGAAGCCGCCGCTCGGCACGTCGTCGCCATCCAGGTCGAGCGGGTGCACTGGCCAATGGCCCAGGGCGGCATGCTGCCGTTCGATGTCGTGCGCGATGGCAACCATGGCATCACGTGCCCGTGACTCATCCCATGCCGTGCTGCACAGGGGTTCGTGGCGATCAGGTTCGAAGAGCATTTGCGTGTTGCGTCAGTATCGCGTTGGATGCAGCGTGGCGCAGCGTACTCGAATTAGGATTCATGCATGACCGAGCAAAAACATCGATCCTCGCCCAGCAAAACGTTCGTGCTCGTTCACGGTGGCTTTCACGGCGGCTGGTGTTGGCAGCGATTGGCGCCGCTGCTGCGCGAGCGCGGCCACAGCGTGTTCACGCCCACCCAAACCGGTTGCGGCGAACGCAGCCACTTGATGTCGGCGGGCATCACGCTGGACACCTTCATTGACGACATCACCCAGGTGCTCACGCTGGAAGACCTGAAAGATGTGGTGCTGGTGGGTCACAGCTTCGGCGGCATCGCCATCACCGGTGTGGCGGACCGCCTGCCGCGGCGCCTGAAGCAGCTGATCTACCTCGATTCACTCATCCTGCAAGGCGGGCAATGCGCTTTCGATTTGCTGGAGCCGGCCGTTGTGCAATCGCGCGTGCAGGCGGCGCAGGCCAATGGCGGGGTGTGGATTGAGCCGCCGCCACCCGCCTTCTTCGGCCTGAGCGAGCCGGAGGACATCGCCTTTCTACAAGGCCGGCTGACGCCGCAGCCGCTGGGCGTTTACACCTCGCCGCTGCGCCTGGCGCACCCGGTGGGCCATGGCCTGCCAGCGGTGTATGTGCATTGCACCGCGCCGCTGTATGGCGGCTTGGCGCTGACGCGCGACTGGGTGCGTGCCAGCGGCATGCGCGAGGTGGAACTGGCCACCGGGCATGACGCGATGGTCAGCGCCCCGGCGGCATTGGCCGATTTGCTGTGCGCATTGAGCGCGTGATTGTCGGCCCTCGCCGCAGTTTCAATCCGCCAACGCCTGGTACACCAACTGGCGCAGCAGGTTGCGGTGATAGGTGCGCAGCGCGCCGGGTGACTGCACCATCATCACCGCGATGAGCTGCTCCTTGGGGTCGACCCAGAAGATGGTGCCGGCGTAGCCGCCCCAGTAGTAGTCGCCTTCGCTGCCGGGCCACAGGGACAGGCCGTCGCTGGGCCTCACGGCAAAGCCCAGGCCGAAGGTGTAGAGCGAAGGAGTCAGCACCATGCCGCCCGGCGTGGCGGCAATGGGGATGCGCGGGCCGAGATGGTCGGTCGTCATCCAGCGCACGGTGTTGCGCGACACGATGCGTTGGCCATCGAGCGTGCCGCCGTTGAGCATCATTTGCGCGAAGCGCAGGTAGTCGGGCGCGGTGGAAACCAAGCCGGCGCCGGCCGAGTCGTTGCCCGGCGGCGTGGCCACGTCGATCAGCTTGAAGGGGTTGCCCGTGGCCGGGTCTTTGTCGAACGATGCGGCCAGGCGGTTCATCTTGGCCGCTGGCACATGGAACGCGGTGTCGTCCATGCCCAGCGGCTGGAAGATGCGCTGCGCCATGAAGTCGCCCAGGCGCTGGCCCGATGCGGCCTCGATCACACGGCCTAACACATCGGTTGACAGGCTGTATTCCCAGGCCAGGCCCGGTTGTCGCAACAGCGGAATTTTGGCCAGGCGGCTGACCTGTTCGGCCGCGCTCATGTCGCGCGCGTCGAAGTCGATGTTGCCGGGCTTGTACAGGCCGGCCTTGGCCAGGCCGTCTTTCAGCGTGGCGTTGGGCGAGATCTCACCGTAGCCCAGGCCCGAGGTGTGGCGCAGCAGGTCTTGCACCGTCATCGGCCGTGCGGGCTCGGTGCCGGTGGCGGTGAGCACGGTCAGGTCCTTGAAGGCGGGCAGGTGTTTGCTGACGGGGTCTGAGAGTTGCAGCCTGCCGTCTTCCACCAGGATCATGGCCGCCACCGACGCGATCGGCTTGGTCATCGAATAGATGCGGAAGATCGAGTTCAGAGCCATGGCATCAGGCTTGGCCGCATCGCGCAGGCCCAGGGCGTGCAGGCCGCCAACGCCAGCAGCGTCGGCCTGTCGGCCGCCCGGCTGGACAAGCTCAGCGCCGCCTTCGCCAAGGAGATTGCCGACAAGGCGCTGCCCGGCGTCACCCTGATGGTGTCGCGCAAGGGCAAGCTGG
>JANMYI010000030.1:0-3646 GCA_031381955.1 Burkholderiales bacterium | reverse complement strand
ATGCCGGGCTTCAGTGCGCCGCGTTCCACCTGCGCAATCAGCCTGGCGGCCAGGCGGTCAGACAGCCCTTGGCGTGCCGCCATCGGCACGCCACGGGCCAGCGCCACAAGCGCCACAGGGGCACGGGAAACAGGTTCCATTTGGTCAGGTTATCAGACAACTTTTTGCAACAACAACGGGTAAGCACTGAATGGGTCGGGTGGCGTTCAGGCTTATGGTCTGGCGCCATGTTGTTTGAATCAAACCCGCCATGGCCAGTGTGACCATCCGTTCCGTGAAAAAGCGCTTCGGTGAAACCGAGGTGCTGCACGGCGTGGACATCAACATCCCAGATGGTTCCTTCACGGTGCTCGTCGGCCCTTCGGGCTGTGGCAAGAGCACCTTGCTGCGCATGATTGCGGGGCTGGAAAACATCAGCGGCGGCGAAATCGACATTGGCGGGCGCGTGGTCAACCAGGTGCCGCCCAAAGAGCGCGACATCGCCATGGTGTTCCAGAACTACGCCCTGTACCCGCACATGACCGTGCGCGACAACATGGCGTTTTCGCTGCTGCTGGCGAAGAAGGACAAAAGCTTCATCGACGAGCGCGTGAACAAGGCCGCCGGCATCTTGGGCCTGGCGCCTTTGCTTGAACGTTTTCCCCGGCAGCTTTCAGGCGGCCAGCGCCAGCGCGTGGCCATGGGGCGCTGCATCGTGCGCGACCCGCAGGTGTTCTTGTTCGACGAGCCGCTGAGCAACCTCGATGCCAAGCTGCGCGTGGCCATGCGCACTGAAATCAAAGAGCTGCACCAGCGGCTGAAAACCACGTCGATCTACGTCACCCACGATCAGATCGAAGCCATGACCATGGCCGACCAGATCGTCGTCATGCACGACGGCCGCATCGAGCAAACCGGCACCCCGCTTGAGCTGTACGACCACCCGGCCAACCAGTTCGTGGCGGGTTTTATCGGCTCGCCGTCCATGAATTTCATCAGCGGCACGCAGCAAGGCGGCGCCATGGTCACCGCCAGTGGCGCGCGCTTGCCGGTGGCCGCGGCGCAGGCGGCCCATGACGGCCGCGCCATGGTCTATGGCATTCGCCCCGAACATTTGGATATTGCCGACGATGGCTTCGAAGCCGAGGTGGTGGTGATCGAACCCACCGGCAGCGAGACGCAACTCTTTGCGCGCTTGGGCGAGCAGGAAATCGTGGCCATCTTCCGCGAGCGCCACGCCTTCGCACCGGGGCAGAAAATCCGCCTCAAGCCGCGCGCCGAGGTGTCCCATCTCTTTGACGCATCGAGCGGCCAACGGGTTTAGCGCACCAGCCCAACGTTCGACTTCAGCCACACCGATTCACCACGCCGCCAGGAGACAACGGTCATGACAGAAAGCAACTTCACCCGCCGCAACGTGCTCAAGACCGGCGCCGCCCTGGCCGGCGCCAGCGGCGCCAACCTGGCGCTGTTCGCGCAGGCCTGGGCACAAAGCTCGCCGTTCAAACCCGAAAAGGGCGCGGCCATTCAACTGTTGCGCTGGAAGCGTTTTGTGCAAGCCGAGGAAGACAGCTTCGTGGCCCTGGTGGCCGCCTTCACCAAGGCCACGGGCGTAGAGGTGAAGGTGGTGAACGAGTCGCTCGATGACGTGCAGCCCAAGGCCAGTGTGGCGGCCAACACCAACCAGGGCCCGGACATGTTCTGGGGCCTGTATTCGCTGCCTCACCTGTTCCCCACCAAGTGTGTTGACGTGACCGATGTGGCCACCTACCTGGGCAAGAAGTACGGTGGCTGGGCCGCCTCAGCCGAAACCTATGGCAAGGGCCCCGGCGGCAAATGGATCGCCATTCCGGTAGCCTACAACGGCAACGTCATCAACTACCGGCAAAGCATGATCGAAAAGGCCGGCTTCAAAGAAATCCCGAAAGACACGGCGGGGTTTCTTGAATTGATGAAGGCGCTGAAAGCCAAGAGCACGCCCGGTGGTTTTGCGCTGGGCCGCGCCTCGGGCGACGGCAACGCCTGGGTGCACTGGGCGCTGTGGTCGCAGGGCGCCAACCTGGTGGACAAGAACGACAAGGTGATCATCAATTCGCCCGAAACGGTGAAGGCGCTTGAATACTGCAAGGCCTTGTCCGAAACGTTTGTGGCCGGCACCGCTTCCTGGAACGACGCCTTCAACAACAAGGCCTTCCTCGAAAGCCAAATCTCACTCACCAACAACGGCGTGTCCATCTACGCCGCGGCGAAGGCGGGTTCGGCCACCCGCGACGCCAAGGCCAAGGAAGTGGCCGACGACATGACCCATTCACTGTGGCCCATCGGCCCGGTGGGTCACCCCACCAAGTTCCACATTTGCTACCCGCTGATGGTGATGAAGTACTCCAAGGCACCCAACGCCTGCAAGGCGTTCGCCACCTTCATGCTCGAAGCGGAGAACTACAACAAGTGGCTGGAAAGCGCGGTGGGCTACCTGACGCACCCGCTGAACGCGTATGACGCCAACCCGGTGTGGAGCACCGACCCGAAGCTCTCGCTGGTGAAGGATGCCGGCCGGCGCACGCTCACCGCGGGTGGGCTGGGCTCGGTGGGCGAAAAGGCCGCCGCGTCACTGGCCGACTTCGTGATGCTCGACATGGTGGCCTCGGTGTGCACCGAGCGCGCGTCGATCAAAGACGCGATTGCGGTGGCCGAGCGCCAGGCCAAGCGCATTTACCGTTGATGGTGGGCGCGGTCATCACGGGCAGCAAGGCATGAAGCAGTTCGCCGCCGGGCCGCCCCAAGGCGAACGCTCCCCCTCGGGGGGGCGACGGCCTGGCTTGCCAGGACGTCTTGGGGGCCAAATTTGGCAGAGCAAGAACTTCCTGGGGTTCTTGTTCATGTTGCCCACGGCGGCGTTCTTGCTGCTGTTCCTGGTGTACCCGCTGGGCCTGGGCATCTGGCTGAGCTTTACGGACGCCAAGATCGGCACACCGGGCGAGTTCGTCGGGCTCGATAACTACGAGTGGATCATCGGCGACAGCAAGTTCCAGACGGCCGTGTTCTTCACCTTGTTCTACACGGTGGTGGCCAGCGTCATCAAATTTGGCGTGGGCCTGTACCTGGCGCTCTTGCTCAACGAAAAGCTGCCATTCAAGGCCCTGGTGCGCGCCTTTGTGCTGATCCCTTTCATCGTGCCCACCGTGCTGTCGGCGATTGCCTTTTGGTGGATCTTTGACCCGCAGTTTTCGGTCATTTCCTGGTCGCTGAAAAAGACCGGGTTGATCACCGAGAACATCAATTTCCTGGGCGATGTCTGGAACTCGCGCTTCTCGGTCATCTTCGCCAATGTGTGGCGCGGCGTGCCCTTCATCGCCATCTCGCTGCTGGCCGGCTTGCAGACCGTGCCGCCATCGCTGTATGAAGCCGCGGTGCTTGATGGCGCCACGCGCTGGCAGATGTTCGTGAAGATCACCTACCCCCTGCTCACACCCATCATCGCCGTGGTGATGACGTTTTCGGTGCTCTTCACCTTCACCGATTTCCAGCTCATCAAGGTGTTGACCAACGGCGGCCCGGCGGGTGCCACTGAGTTGATGGCGACCATGAGCTACAACACCGCGATCCTGGGCGGGCGCATTGGCGAAGGCGCTGCCATCTCGACAGCGATGGTGCCGTTTTTGCTGGC
>JANMYI010000496.1:0-3048 GCA_031381955.1 Burkholderiales bacterium | reverse complement strand
ACGAATTCGGCAGGGGCAAGGTAGGCCATCTTTGCTTTCGGGGGAGTGAGCGGGATCGTGGGCACGCGGTTTGGTCGGCCCAACCGCCAGCGCCGGGCCAGTGGCCCGGGTGGCGCCGTTTTCGACGCAAGCGGCAAGTGGGAGCAGCGGCCGGCAGCGGGCGCCGGCGCCGGCACAGAGGATGGCCGGCCAACTCCGGCGGCGCTGCCGGAGGCTGATCAAGGCCCAGGATCAGTGCAGGCACCGATGACTGGGGGTGCCTGTCTCTCAGCAAGCCACATGCCAAGGCTGGGCCCGCGCTGCGGGCACCGTGGGCCCCACACAGCGCCGGATGCACCAGGTGAACACGGTCGCCGGGCACGGCATGCACCTTTGCAGTGCTTGTCGCGCCCTAGGCTGGTGTGTGCGGCCCGGGCCGCGCGCTGTGGCGCCGGCCGCAGTGTCGGTGTCAGCCCGGCCGGCCCAGCAGCGTGGCCAGCTCGGGCAACAGCGCGCCGGGTGCGGCCTGCGCCGCTGCGGCTTCCAGCGCGGCCAGCACCGCTGCGGCGATGCCCTGGCTGGCCTCGGCGTCAGCCGCCATGCTGTTGTAGTAGCCCAGGTCCTTGGCGGCATTGGCGATGGAAAAACGCAGGCCGGACGCGTCCTGCGCCAGCAGGTAGGGCTTGATGCGCTCCAGCGCAATGCCGCCGCCGCCGCCCTTGGCCAGCACCTCGACGAACACCTCGGGCGCCACGCCATTGCGCTGGGCGCAGGCCGCTGCCTCGCACAGCAGCGCCACCGTGCCCAGCGACACATAGTTGTGCAGCAGCTTCATGCTGTGCCCGGCACCCACGGCGCCGGCATGGCTGATGTTCTCGGCAAAGCATTGCAGCAGCGGCCGCATTTCGTCCAGCAGCGCCGCATCACCGCCCACCAGCAGGTTCAGCCGGCCCTCGGCGGCCTCTTTGGGCGTGCGGGTCATCGGCGCATCCAGAAAGCGGCCACCTGCTGCGGCCACCGCCTGCGCCATGCGCAGCGTGGACGCCGGCACGGCGGTCGAGCATTCGATCACCACGCTGCCGGGCTGCAAACCCTCGAGCACGCCGCCAGGGCCGGTGAGCACGGCCTCCACCTGGGGCGAGCCGGTCAGCACCAGGATCACCACTTCGGACCGCGCGGCCAACTCGGCGGCGCTGTGAAAGGCCTGCGCGCCGGCCGCCTTCAGAGCGTCCAGCGGTTGGTTGCCAGGGTGTTCCAGCACGGCCAGGTCGTGGCCATGCTTGACCAGGTTGCCGGCAATGCCCTGGCCCATCAGGCCAATGCCGACCATGCCGACTCTTTTTTGATTGCTCATGCACTGCTCCTTTGAAATTCGGCGACGCTTGCTTGCAATACCAAGCCTTGTCCATGCCAAGGCCCACCACTGGCCACCTGCCCTGCGTTGGCATTGTCACCAGCGACGGCAAAAGGCATCGGGCCGGAAGTCAACCCATTGGCGCTGACGGTGCTGCGCCAGGCCTGCAGCGCCCGGCTGCGCTTCACGCCGACCTGTCGTGGCAGGTTGAACCCTTGAAAGCTGCGGCAAACCGGTAGCTGACACTGCGGCGTGGCGTGGCGTGGCGGCGCAAAAGCGCATAAAAAAAGAGCCATCAGCGTTGCCGCCAGTGGCTCTTTTTTCCTACCAGTTTTGGTAGGCGCGAATGGACTCGAACCATCGACCCCCACCATGTCAATGTGGGCAATGTGAACTTCCGCGAACCGCGGCGAACCCTGTTTTCATAGGTAAACTGTCCCTACCCGTTCACGCTCGTTCGCTCAGGTCCTCAACTTTTTTGAGCACTTTTTGAGCACTTTTTGAGCACCCGACGAGGCAACGATGGCAGTCAAGATCGACACGGTATCGGCGCGGGCCAAACTGGAGGCGCGGCACAGTCCGTACTGGCACCGCGACGCGAAGGGCTGCTTCGTCGGCTACCGCAAGATGACGGCCGAAAGCTCGGGCGCATGGTGGGCACGGTGGCGCGACGACGCCGGCAAGCAGGTGATGAGCAGCATCGGTACGCTCGACCAGTACCCTGACCATGAGCGATTCGACCGCGCCACCGTCGTGGCTCGCGAATGGTTCGCCCACCTGGGCAAAGGTGGCAGTGCCGCAGCCACCACCATCAGGGACGTGTGCGACCGCTACGTCGAGCACCAGCGTGCCACCAAAGTAAAGACGGCAATCGCCCCTTACGCGCTGGCGCGGCGCAGCAAGAAGGGGCAGACCGAAACAGTGCTTGTACGCGCGGCAGAGGACGCCGCCGCCCGGTTCAAGAACTACGTGCTTGATGATGCGAAGCTCGCGGCGACTGAAATCTCAAAGCTCACGCCGGACATGGTGGATAAATGGCGGAAGAGACTGCAGGCACGGCCCACCGAGAGCGGATGCAATCGTGGCGGGATCCGCACCGCGTCAACGCTCAATCGAGACATGGCGTGCTTCCGCGCCGCTCTGAATCTGGCCTACGTCGACCGTCTGGTGACTTCCGACATCGCATGGCGCGGCAAGCTGCAGCCGATCAAGGACGCCGACCGGCGGCGTGAGCTGTATCTCGACAAGGACCAGCGGCGCAAGTTCATCGACAACGCCCCGCCCGACCTGGCCGCATTCCTTCGCGGGTTGTCCCTGCTGCCGCTGCGCCCTGGCGCTCTGGCCGCGCTGACGGCTGGCAACTTAGACAAGCGCCTTTCCGTGCTCACGATCGGCAAGGACAAGTCCGGGCGCGACCGCAAGATGAAGCTACCCAGGGACACCGCTGAGTTCTTCGAGGCCACCAGCAAAGACAAGCCGCCAGGCGCCCCGCTGCTGGCCAGGGCTGATGGCAGGGCATGGGACAAAGACAGCTGGAAATGGCCCGTCAAGGCCGCCGCACAGGCCGCCGCGCTGCCGGCCGGCACCACCGCCTACACACTGCGTCACTCGACCATCAGCGACCTTGTGCATGGCGGGCTTGACCTGCTGACCGTGGCGCAGATCAGCGGTACCAGCGTGCGCATGATCGAACTGCACTATGTGCACTTGCGCAG
>JANMYI010000794.1:0-1704 GCA_031381955.1 Burkholderiales bacterium | reverse complement strand
GAAGTTGGGCTGGCCGCGGCTGCTGTTGTTGGTCAGCGTGCAATAGACCCAGCCCGACAGCGGATCGATCGTCAGCCACTCGGGCCGGTCCTTCTTGGTCGCGCCGAGCAGGTCGCTGGCCTGGCGCGACTTGATCAACACCTCGCCAGCATCGGCGAAGCCATTCGCCGGCGTCAACGGGCCCTGGCCTTGAATCAATGGCAGCCAGCGACCCGTGCCGTCGGCATCGAAGCGCGCCACATACAAGGTGCCATGGTCAAGTAACGTGCTATTGGCTTGGGCGGCCGTCTTGCCGTTGCCGGCCGCTGCGATGCGGTCGCGGCTGACGAATTTGTAGATGTACTCGAAGCGCGCGTCCTCCCCCGAATAGACCACCGCCCGGTTGTCGCGTGTCACGGCCACCCAGGCGCCCTCGTGCGCGGCGCGGCCGAGCGCGGTGCGCTTGACCGGCGTGCTGGCCGGATCCATCGGATCGATCTCGACCACCCAGCCAAAGCGGTGAAACTCGTTCGGGTTGCGCTCGATGACAAAGCGCGGGTCGTGCGCGCCCCACCTGTACCAGCCCGAGCGGCTCATGCCCCAGCGCCGCTGGTCGGCGTCGGGGTTGGCTACGCCGTCGAAGTAGCCGGCCCAGTTTTCTTCGCCCGACAGCACCGTGCCCCAGGGTGTCATGCCGGTGGCACAGTTGTTGATGGTGCCCAGCACCCGGCGGCCGTCGGGGTCGGCGGCGGTACGCATCAGGCGGTGGCCGGCGGCCGGGCCTTGCACGGCAAATGGCGTGTGCGCGGTGATGCGGCGCGCAAAGCGCGACGGGCGCACCACCTGCCATGCGCCCTTGACCAGCACCACCTCGATCACCGCCAGGCCATGCGCGGCCTGGGCCTTGCGCACCTTGTCGGCCGACCAGTCGGCCAGGCCACCGGGGTGCAGCAAGCCGTCGTCGGTGTACTCGTGGTTGATCACCAACAGGCCACGCGCCTGGCCCTGCGCGTCGGCTTGGAGTTCGTGGAACTGCATGCCGTCGTGGTGCATGCCCATCTGCAGCGCCTGCTCATCGGCCGTGTTACTGGCATCGTGTTTGAAGGCCGGCATGGCCCCGGCAATGCCCACCGGATCGCCCCATGGTGCCAGCACTTCGGCCACATAGCCGGGCGGCACCAGCACCGCATCGGCCGTGCTGGTGGGCATGGCCTGAAAGCCCAGCCTTGGGCCGCTCGCCAGCGGCGTGGCGCAGGCCGCTAACGAGCCAAACACAGTGGCCAGCGCGCCACCCAGGCTGCCTTGCAGCAGCACCCGGCGCAAGGGGTCGGACACCTGGTGAATGCTGGGGTTGTCGGAGGCGTTGCGGTCTTCGGGCGACTGGTCTGCGGTCATGGTCGGGCTTTCATTTTTGGGAATGATCGGTGGGCGGCATGACAGGCCGCTACTGATACAGGCTGAGGGCGCGGATGCGCCGGTCAATGTCCGCCAGTTGTTGGCGATAGGCCGGCGCATCGATGCCGCCGTAGCGGCTGTTGAACTCCGCCGCGCGCAAGAACTCGGGCAAGTCCGACACATCGGGCATCAGCTCGGCATCGGTGATGCCCTGGGCCAGTACCTGCTGCACGCGCTGCGGCGCGCGCAGTGCCAGTTGACCAAAGCGCGAGCCGGTGCGATCGGCGGCGACATCGTTGAAGCTGAAGCCGCTGCCGTCGCCGGCGTCGA
>JANMYI010000789.1:0-5602 GCA_031381955.1 Burkholderiales bacterium | reverse complement strand
AACCCGCGCGGCGCGTTGGTGACGGGCAAGCCGCACAGCCGGCGCATCATTCGCCGCGGCGTGCCGTACGGCCCGGCCTATGACCCGGCCAAGGGCGATGACGGCATCGAGCGTGGGCTGTTGGGCCTGTTCATTTGCGGTGACCTGGAAATGCAGTTCGAATTCTTGGTCAAGGTGTGGGCGAATGACGACCTGGCCAGCGCCGGCATCCGCAACACGCGCGACCCGCTGCTGGGCGCGCAGCCGCCCGAAGGCGGCAAGTTCGAAATCCCCACCGACGACTCGCGCCACCCGATCCGCCTGTACTTGCCGCGGCTGGTGCACACGCAGGGCAGCCTGTATCTCTTCATGCCGGGCATCGGCGGCCTGCGCCACTTGGCGGCCCTGGCGACGCTGGCGACGGTACAGGGCACGCCATGATCAACCCGCGCCTGGCCGCGCAGGTCAAGGCCTTGGTAGGGCAAGCTGGTGCGGCCAACGTGCCGTCGGGCCTGCTGGCCTGGTGGGGGCGCGCGGTGTTGCCGGATGGGCAGCCGGGTGCGTCAAGCTTGAGCCAGCCGCAGTTCGAAGGCCTGTACGGCGTGCTCCAACAAGCGGCATTGGCGCCTGGTGCGGTGCCGTCTTTGCTGGCCCTGAAGGCGCCGACCGTGGCCATGCGGCCTGATGGCGAGGTGCCCGTGGCGTTGGTGAACCTGGCCTACTGCACTTGGCATGGCAAGTTTTCCGCGCGGCTGGAACAAGCCGCTGCGCAGGGCAGCTGCCTGGCCGAGCCGCTGCCGCCGCTGGGCGATGTGATCGACACGCGCCGGGTGTTCATGGCCGCACCCTTGTTGCACGACCAATGGGGCCAGGCGGTGCCGGCGTTTCGCGGCGGCACCGTCAGCTACGCCTTCGATGCCCGCTTCATGGTGCAGGCCGCGCCGGCTGAGTTCGAGTTCGATGCCGGTGATGGCCGCGGTTATCGCACCGTGCAACTCGGTGGCACGGCCTGCGCCAGCTATGGCACGGCAGCGTTGGCCGAGTGCAGCGTGCGCCTGGTCGTGAACGGCCAGCCGTTCACCGCGGCGTTCAGCTTGCCGTTGAGCACGCAGCCCGCTGCCCCGGCGCCAAGCGACACCTGGGCGCTGCAAGCGGCCAACGGCAGCACCGGTTCGGCTTATGTCTACCTCGGCGCCGGGCATGAACAACTGACGCACCCGTTGATCATGGCCGAGGGCTTTCCGGGCGGCTATGCCAGCGACTACCTGTACGACATCCTCAACCAGCACGGCACCGCGGCGGCGTTGCGCGCAGCGGGCTACGACCTGGTGATTCTGGGCTTTGGCAACGGCATGGCGCGCATCGAGGCCAATGCCGAGGTGGCGCAGGCCTGCATCGAACAAGCCATGCGGCGCACGCCCAACGCGCTGGTGGTGGGCGGGGTGAGCATGGGCGGGCTCGTCACCCGGCTGGCGCTGGCCGCCATGGAGTCGCGCGGCCAGCCGCACCAGACGCGCACCTTCCTCACCATCGACACGCCGCATGCCGGCTCGCACACCAGCCTGGCCGTGCAGTGGTTTGCGCAGTACTTCAAGAGCGCCAGCCCCACGGCGGCGCTGTTGGCGGCCTTGCTCGATTCGCCGGCCAACCAGCAGTTCGTGACGCGCTGCCTGGTGGGTGGGCAGGTGATTGAAAGCCCCTTGCGCACCGCACTGCTCAAGACCTTGAGTGATTTGGGCAACTACCCGCAGCAGCCACGACGCCTGGCCGTGGCCTGCGGTGCGGGCGACGGTTGCGCCGTGCTGGCGCCAGGTACCGTGATGCTGAACTGGCAAGGCAGCGCCTTCGCGCACGCCGAGCTGCATGCCCTGGCGGCCGGCGGCGACCAGGCGTTGCTGGCCAGCGGCTACAGCCTGCTGGGCGATGGCAGCACGGCCACCCCCTTGCTCGGTGCCGACAGCCAGCCCTGGGAAGGTGCACCCGGTGGCCAGAACCAGTACAACCTGATCGCCGCCGCCATCGCACGCAGCCTGGCGTTAGGTGAGGTGGCCGTGCCGGCACCCCAGGTGTGCACCGTGCCCACCGTGAGCGCGCTCGATCTGCGCACCGCGCCTTTCGATCCCGTGCCGCCCGCCGGCAGCGGCGCCTCGCCGTTTCACGACTACACGTGCTGCGAAACCAACCAGATGCACTTGCAGTTCACGCCGGCGGTGAGCCGCTGGCTGATCGACCGCCTTGGCGACCCGCGCCAACTTGCCCGATAGCCGCAGTGCGCAGCACGGAGGAACCCCCATGACCACTCCCTTCGACCCCACCACATTCAACCCCCACGACCCGGCCTTCATCGCCAACCCGGGGCCCACCTACGCGCTGTTTCGTGAGCAAGCGCCGGTGGCCAAGGTGCATGTGGCGCTGCCCAACGGCTTTGTGTTGTACGACGCCTGGTGGGTGTTCCGCCATGCCGATGTGCAAGCCGTGCTGCGCGACAAAGACCTGTTCTTGAAAAACGCCGCCAACGCCGCGCCCGCGCCCGGGCCATTCGGCGTGCTGGAGAACATGCCCAAGGGCATCTTCTCGATGGACCCGCCGCGCCACGACGTGCTGCGCCCCATGCTGGATGCCATGCTGGCGCAGGCGATTGCGCAGGTGCCGGCCGTCACCGCCGAGCTGGCGCAACCCTTGCTGCAAGCCGCGCGCAAGGGCCGGCGCATGGAGCTGGTGAATGCCTATGCCATGCCGCTACCGTCGAGCGTGTTGATGAGCGTGCTGGGCCTGCCCAAGGAGCACTGGGCCGGCGTGGAGCAGTGGGTCAGCGCCATCCTGGCCGGCAACGACTTCACCGCGCCCATGGCACAGCGCCTGGGGGCCGGCACCTGTGCCATGGCGCTGGGCGGCTACTTCGCGGCGCTGATGCGCGGGTGCCCAGTGAAGGCCCATGCCGGCGGCATGATGGACTTGATGCTGAGCCAGGGCGTGCCGCAGGGCATGACGCCAGACGAGATCCAGATGACCTCGATCAATCTGGCCGTGGCGGGCTACCTGTCCACGGTGTTCCTCATCGCCACCGGCACCTGGAGTCTGTTGCAGCAGCCCGATCAACTGGCGCTGCTGAAGGCGCGCCCGGAATTGATGGCCAACGCCGTGCAGGAAATGGTGCGCCTGGATTCACCCGTGCAAGTGACCGACCGCGTGGCCGCTGCCGACACCACGTTGGGCGGCGTGGCCATCAAAGCGGGCGACCGCATCGGCGTGGTGGTGGGCTCGGCCAACCGCGACCCGGCGGTGTTCAAGAACCCGGATCAGCTCGACGTGCTGCGCGACACCGACGGCCATGTTGGCTTTGGCGCCGGCATTCACTTCTGCCTGGGCGCGCCACTGGCCGAAAAGGTGGCGCCAGTGGCCTTCAAGGCGCTGTTTGATGCGTTCCCTGATTTGCGGCTTGACGGCCAGCCACAGTGGCTGACCGACCCCTATCTGCGCAGCGTGGCCAACTTGCCGTTGGCCTTTGGGTGAACGTTTCAGGCCTGGTCTAAACGACCATGCCCTTGATGTTCAGCCCGGGCACGGTGCGCCGCGCCGGGTTCTCGGCGCCAAAGGTCTCGGCAGCACCACCCGGGCGCTTGAGTTGGCTGGCCAGGTCATCCAGCGCGTTGGCCAGGCGGTCGGCCAGGCCCATGGCGCAAGCGATCAGCCACGAACCTGTGCCGTGGTCTTCACCGCTTTCCTGATCCAGAAAGTGGTCTGCCGCGCGCGCCGCCGCATGGAACTGGTGCGCCAGCGTGCGCAACCTTTGCAGCGGGTGCATCAGGCCGGTTTCGGGTGGGCGGTCTTTCAGGCCCTTGGCCAACACGTCGAGTTCACCGGCCACTTCTTCGGCAACGGTGAGGCAGATCGACACCAGCCATGACGCCGTTTCGTGATCTTGCGCACTCTCTTGCGCCACGAAGTGATCGGCCGCGCGGGTGGCCGCGCGCACCTGGTGTGCCATGCCGCCCAGGCGCCGCAGCTGCTGGTAATGCTCGTCGCCAGCCTTGCCGCCGCCAGCAGCGGAATTGGGCTTGGCCATCTCGGGCGGCTCGGTGCCCAATATGGTGGTTCTCTTGTCGTTCATGGGTCACCTCACAAGCTCGGAAACAAGCACGGGAACAAGCACGGGGCCAAGCACGGGAATGGCATATTTTCGGTTCGCCGGGCCAGTAATTCAGCCGGCCTGAGCCACGCTGCCAACTGTTCACGCGCAGTCGGTGGCGGAGAGGGCGGGATTCGAACCCGCGGGGGGTTATTAGCCCCCACACGCTTTCCAGGCGTGCGACTTAAACCGCTCATCCACCTCTCCCGCGGCGGCTTCGCAAGCAGCCTGCGAAGCCGGAAATTCTAGCCCGCCCTCAACGCGTGCTTAACCCGCCATCACCGCCTTGTTGCGCAGCCACTCCAGCAGCACGTAGTCGAGCGCACGCTCGTGGGTGCATTCAAGCACCACCGGCGGCGCACAACCGGCTTCATAGGCTTCGCGCCAGCGCAGGGCGCACACACACCAGCGGTCGCCTGCGGCCAGGCCGGGAAAGCCCGATTCGGGGCGGGCGCGGATCAGGTCGTTGCCACGCTCGACCTGGAAGTTCAGGAACGTCAGCGTCATGCGCGCGCAGATGACGTGGCTGCCGGCATCGTTCTCATCGGTGTGGCAGCAGCCATCGCGGTACCAGCCGGTCAGCGGGTCGAATGAGCAGGCCTGCAACGGCCCGCCCAAAACGTTGCGTGCAGGCTTCATGGTGGTGTGATGGCGTTGTGGGGTGGCTTCTTCATCAAAGCCATGGCCGTGCCGATCAGCGCCGACACCTCGCTCATGTTGCCCGGCACGATCATGGTGTTGTTCTTTTGTGCCAAATGCGCATAGGCCTCCACCGCCTTCTCGGCCACCTTCAACTGCACCGCCTGTTCACCACCAGGTTCACGAATGGCCGCCGCAATTTGGCGGATGGCACCAGCCGTGGCGTCGGCCACGGCGGTGATGGCCGCGGCCTCACCCTGGGCGTTGTTGATCTCGGCCTGGCGCTGGCCCTCCGAGCGCGCGATGTAGGCCTCGCGCTCGCCGGTGGCGATGTTGATCTGCTCTTGCTTGCGGCCTTCACTGGCGGCGATGAGGGCACGCTTTTCACGTTCGGCCGTGATCTGCGCCTGCATCGAGCGCAAGATTTCCGCCGGCGGCGTCAGGTCCTTGATCTCATAGCGCAGCACCTTCACGCCCCAGTTCAGTGCCGCTTCGTCGAGCGAATTCACCACCGAGCCATTGATGGCGTTGCGTTCCTCGAAGGTCTTGTCCAGCTCCATCTTGCCGATGACGCTGCGCAGTGTGGTCTGCGCCAGCTGCGTGATGGCCACGATGTAGTTCGACGAGCCGTAGCTCGCGCGCATCGGGTCGGTGACCTGGAAGTAGATGATCCCGTCCACCTGCAACTGGGTGTTGTCGCGCGTGATGCAGACCTGGCTGGGCACGTCCAGCGGCACTTCTTTCAGCGAATGTTTGTAGGCCACGCGGTCTACAAAAGGAATCACCAGCTTCAGGCCTGGTGTCAGCGTGCGGTCGTACTTGCCCAGGCGTTCCACCACCCAGGCGTGCTGTTGC
>JANMYI010000482.1:0-3749 GCA_031381955.1 Burkholderiales bacterium | reverse complement strand
AACTCGATGCGAACGGTGGTGTTGGCGGTGGTGTTGATCGAGCCGGCCGCGGCCACGTTGGTGCCGTCGGTGCCGGCCGATGTCAACACCGGGAAGTTCTGCAGGTTGTTGGCGCCGCTGTCGGCGTCGAGGGCGTCGTTCAGGGTCACGCCGTTCGTGCCGAGATCGATGCCCGTGGTCGTGTTGCCGTAGATCGAGTTGCCCAGGATCGCCACTGACACGCTGGCGGGAATGTAGATGCCGTCCAGGGCGTTGAAGGCGATGGTGTTGCCCTGGCCCGCGAGCACGCCACCAATCGTCGTGTTGTTGGCAGTGCCGCCATTGCCGATGAAGATGCCGTGGCCCGAGTTGCCGAGTGCGCTGCTGCCGTTGGCGGCGGTGCCGATCAGGTTGCCCTGGATCAGCGTGCCGGTGCTGGCGCCGGCGTCGCCGAGGTCGATGCCGTCGCTGCTGTTGCCCGAGATCAGGTTGCCGATGACCCGGTTGTTCAGCGCGGCGTTGTCGATGTCAACGCCGTCGTCGTTGTTGCCGAAGTCGAGCGTGCCGGTGACATCGGTGCCGATGTAGTTGTTCTGCACCAGGTTGTTGTTCGAGCCGCCCGCGGCACCGCCGATCTGCACGCCGTCGCTGTTGCCGGCGATGACGTTGCGCTGCGCCGTGGTCGCGCCGCCGATGGTGTTGTTGCTGGCGCCGTCGATGATGAACACGCCGTCGTTGACGTTGCCCAACATCGCGCTGCCCGCTGCGTTGAGCCCGATGGTGTTGCCCGCGACCGTGTTGCCGCTCGCGCCCGCGCCTGTGAAGCTGATGCCGTACAGCCCATTGCCGGCAATGACGTTGCCCGCGCCGGCCACCGCGCCGCCGATCGTGTTGTTGCCCGAATTGACATCGATGCCGGACCAACTGTTGCCCACCGCAGCCGTGCCGGCCACATTGGTGCCGATGTAGTTGCCGCGGATCTGGTTGCCCGTGCCGCCGCCGCCGATCCACACACCCGGAGCGGTATTGCCCGAGATGACGTTGCGGTCGGCCGCCGTGGTTCCGCCGATGATGTTGTTGTTGCCACCGAAGATATTCATGCCGTTGGCATTGCCGGCCGCCGCGGTGCCGGCAGAGCTCAGGCCGATCCAGTTGCCGGCGATGGTGTTGCCCGCGCTGCCCGCGATGTCGATGCCGTCTTCGGTGAAGCGCTGGATCACGAAGCCGCGAATCGTGCTGGTGTCGCTGCCGCCGTAGAGCTGGAAGCCATCCTGGATCAGGTTGTTGCCGTTCAGGATGATCGCGGGGCGGTTGCCATTCGCCGCGAAGCTGTCGTCGGTGCTGGCGTCGATCGTGACCGCGCCGGTGATCGACGGCAGCATCGTGGCCAGCGTGATGGTGTGCAGTCCCGTGCCGGCAATGTTGAAGTTGATCAGGTCGGTGCCGGCATTGCCGTTGGCGTTCAAGATCGCCTGGCGCAGCGAGCCGGCGCCCGTGTCGTTGGTGTTGATGACGGTGTAGG
Organism: Burkholderiales bacterium; assembly: GCA_031381955.1. Lineage (GTDB taxonomy): Bacteria > Pseudomonadota > Gammaproteobacteria > Burkholderiales > Burkholderiaceae_C > Rubrivivax. Next base: position 2,248 of record JANMYI010000482.1, on the reverse strand, counting down.
TGGCCAGCACGCCTTGCCACTGCAATTGCTCGAACGTGCTGGGCACGAGTTGCGTATGCAGGGTGCCGGTGGCAAATTCGAGCGTCCAGTTGCCGCCGATGGCGGCCGAGCCCGTCTTGTCGCTGCTCGCCGCCACGTCGGCCGCGGTCAGGCGTGCCAGGTTTTGCAAGAAGGCCTGGCCCGCAACGCCTTGCGCCACGTCGCAGCCGTAGAGCAGCAAGTCGCCATCGGTCGTTAACGCCTGGCCCCAGCGGGCAACCGCCTCGCCGTCGCGCGCGAGTTGCGCCGCATCGACCCGCGTGCTGCCGATCTCGATCATGCCGGCGCTGCCGTGCGAAATGATGTGGATCGCCGCCAGGTCGTGCTCGTTGGCGAGCACTTGGTTGATCTGCGCGATGCCGTCTTCGGCGGCATTCAGCATGACGATGTCGAACCCACGCTCACTACCGCGCTGCTGCATCAGTTGGTCGAGCAACAGCGCCGCATCGGGCACGCGGCCGTCGATGAAGACGATTTCGCGCGCCGCGCTTTGCTGCACCGCCTGTTGTGGCGCTGCGAGGTTGTTGGCCGCGGCCGAGGGCTCGATCTGCCGGGCCTGCGGCGCCAGCCCGACGGGCAGGCCCAGCAACTGCGCCGCATCGGCCGAATAGAGCACGCGCTGCTCCAGCTCCTGCACCAGCATGCGTTCGCGTTCGGTCAGCCTGGAGCTCATGCCGGTGTGCGCGTGGGAGTAAAGGGGTTGCGGGTCAGGGGTACCAATTCAGCGGCGCGTGGCCGGGGCATGGGTGGGCTCGCTCAACATGGCCAGGGCCAGCGCGGCATGGCCGCCGCTGCCCGGCCTGGCGTGCGCCGCCCGCACCACCAAACGCTCGGCGCCCAGGCCCGCAGCGTGCTCGATGGCCGCCGGCCCCAACCTTGGCGGCACGGCCGTTGGCGCAACCGCTGCCGGCGCCACCGCGGCCACCTTGGCCGGCACCTGCGGCGCCGCCGGCTCGGCCTTGGCCTCGGGTGCAGCCAAGGTGGGGAACTCCGCCTTGCAGCGCAGCCCGGCCGGCAGCGCCAGGTCGGCATTGGGCAGCTCCAGATGCACGCGGAAGGTGTTCGATGCCGCGTCCACCACCTTGTCCACCAACGTCACACGGGCGCTGCGGATCTGGGCGCCGGGCAGGTCGGGCATCACGCTGGCCAGGCTGCCAATCTGCATCTGGCCATACAGTGCGATGGGCACCACCAATTGCACACGCAGCGGGTTGACTTTGGCGATGCGCAACAGCGGCTTGTCATCGACGCGCTCGCCGGCTGAGAGGTAGCGCTCGGCCACCACGCCGTCGATCGGGCTGCGAATCGTGCGTTGTGAAAGCTGCGCCGCGGCCACGTCGCGTTCCTGTTGCGACACGCGGCGTTGCTCGATGGCCTGGCTGAGTTTTTGCTCGGCCAGTTGCGATTCGGTGCGTGCTTGCTGCAGGGCTTGCTGCGAAATGAAGTTCTTGCCGAACAGTTCTTCGGCGCGCACCGCGCGCTCGCGGTTGAAGCTGGCGCTGGTGGCCGCGCCCTGCACTTCGGCCTCGGCCTCGGCGCGCAAGCTGGCCGCGCCGAAAGAAGCCCGTTCCACGTCGGCACGCAAGGTGGCCAGCACCTGGCCACGGCGCACCGGTGCGCCGCGCTCCACCGTCATGGCCTGGATGACGCCGATCACCGGGCTGCCGACATCGACCACCCGTTCGGGCTCGATCAGGCAACCCAGGGCCTGGGCGGCCCAGGCGGGCGGGCCCGCACAGGCTGCGAGCAAGGCAAGCATCAAGGAGGGGGTGCGCATGATGGTCACGATTTCGTCACGGGTGGGGGCTTCTTGAGCATTCAAACTGCGGCGCCGCAGAAGGCAAGCTGGCGGGCCAGCCGCTCGTCCTGCGCACCCAGGCGTTTGCGCAGCAGGGCGTCGGCGGCCTCGCGCTGGCGTTGTGGTGCCCGGCGCAAGGCTCGCACCGCCCAGGCCGGCCAGCGCGCGGCCGTCTTTGCCGTCGTCAGCGCCAGCACGGCGCGCGCGGCGGGGTGCAGGCTTTGCGCAAACAAGTGGCTGTCCAGCGACAGCCAGGTCTGCACCGACCCCGGGTCGCCCTGGCGCGCGGCGCGGCCGACAAGCTGGCGGTCGATGCGCGCGCTGGCGTTGTGCTGGCAGCAGATGAGGTGCAGGCCACCGGCCTCGGCCACGCCGGGCCCGAGCACGATGTCGGTGCCGCGCCCGGCCATG
>JANMYI010000680.1:0-3347 GCA_031381955.1 Burkholderiales bacterium | reverse complement strand
GCAGGACAAGGCCCAGACCTACTTGCTGATGCTGGCCTTTTCGTTACCCGCCTCGCTGCTGTTCAGCACCTTTCGCGGCTTCAACAATGCCATCTCCAGGCCCAAGGCGGTGATGGCCCTGCAGGTGTGCGGGCTGGCGCTGAAGGTGCCGCTGTCGGCCTTGCTCATCTTCGGCTCACCGGCGCTGAACGTGCCCAGCCTGGGCGTGGCCGGCGCCGGGCTGGCCACTTGCCTGTGCATGTGGGCGCAGGCCCTGGCCGCGGCCTGGTTGTTGCGCCGCGACCCCTATTACCAACCGTTCGAACTGTGGGGCCGCGGCCTGCACCGGCCCGATCGTGCGGCCTTGCTCAACCAGCTCAAGCTGGGCATTCCGATGGGCTTGTCGATCCTGATCGAAGTCACCGGCTTTTCCTTCATGTCGCTGTTCATTGCGCGCCTGGGCACCACGGCGCTGGCCGGGCACCAAATTGCCGTGAACCTGGTGTCGATGATGTTCATGCTGCCCCTGGCCGTGGGCAGCGCCACCGGCACCCTGGCCGCGCAGCGTATCGGCGCACAAGACGGGCCTGATGCGCGGCGCGTGGCCTGGCATGGCGTGCAGTTGGCCGCCGCGCTGGCCGCACTGCTGGGGCTGGCCGTGTACCTGGGGCGCGAGCAGGTGGTGCGCTGGTACACGCCCGACGCCGCGGTGGCCGCGGCCTGCCTGCCGCTGCTGGCCTGGCTGCCACTGTTTCATGTGGTGGATGCGGCGCAGACGGTGGCCACCTTCGCGCTGCGCGCCTACCGCGTGGCCACCTTGCCGATGTTTGTGTTTGCCGGCTCGTTGTGGGGCGTGGGCCTGGGCGGCGGATACGTGCTGGCGTTCGACGTGTGGGGCCTGACCCCGCCCGCCCTACGCGGCGCACCCGGCTACTGGGCGGCCTCCACCCTGGGTCTGCTGCTGGCCGCCGCCGTGTTGATGGCGGTGCTGGCGGCGGTGTTGCAGCGCAGCCCCGAGACCGCACTCAAACCGGCAAGCTGACCACGAAGCAACTGCCGCCACCCGCACGCGGCTGGTAGCGCACCTGGCCGCCGTGCTGTTGCGTAATCTGGCGTACCAGGGCCAGCCCCAAGCCGACGCCGCCTTCGCGCTCGGCATGACCGGGCAGGCGGAAGAAGGGCTCGAAGATGCGTTCGCGCAATTCGGGCGGCACGCCGCCGCCGCGGTCGCACACGCTGATCACGGCTTGATCGCCGGGCTTTGTCACCTCGATGCTGAATTCACCGCCGCCATATCGCCGCGCGTTTTCAAGCAGGTTGCGCACCAAGCGACGCAGCAGCCTCTCATCACCCTGCACGGTGACGGTGGCGCCCTGCGCCTGCGCTTCGAAGCGCGCCGCTTCTTCGGCCGCCAGGGCCAGCAGCTCAACGCTTTCCTTGCGCTCCACACGGCCCACGGCGTCGAGCCGGCTGAGCATCAACACCTCTTCAACCAAGGCGTCGAGTTCGGCGATGTTGGTGTGGATCTCTTGATGCAGCCGCGCATGTTGCGCCGCAGGCGCTTCCTCCAGCAGCGACACCGCCATCTTCAATCGCGCCAACGGTGAGCGCAGCTCGTGGCTGCTGTTGGCCAGCAGCGTCTTGTGCGTGGCCAATAACGCCTCAATGCGTGCGGCAGCGCGGTTGAAGCTCACCGCCAGCGCGGCCACTTCATCGCTGCCCTGCTCGTCCACGCGGCGCTGCAGTTGGCCGTCGCCCAGCGCTTCAACGCCCTGCTTCAAGGCTTCAAGCCGGCGTGTCAGGCGGCGCACCACGGGCCAGGCGCCGGCGGCCACGGCCAGGAACAACACCACCAGCAACAGCACCAGGCCGCGGCCTTCGGGCCACAGGGCGGGCAGCAGCGGGCCGCGCCACCAGGTGATGGCAGGCGGGCCATCCGGGCCGCCCATGCCTGGGGACTCACGGCGCCCACCGGGCCCACCAGGGCCGCCAGACCCATCAAGCCGCGGGCGCGGGCCCGGGCGCATCAACCACAGCGTGCGGCCATCATCGAGGCGGATGGTGCTGGTGCGCCGGCTCGTGCCCTCGGCCTCGCGCCGCGTGAAGGACTCCGAGGCACCGATGCGCTGCCCGTTGGCATCGTCCAGCGCCATGGGCAGGCGCAAGCGCAACGACCACTCCTGCAGCGCGCGCGCCTGGTCTTCGTTGGGCGCTTCACCACCTGGCAAAGAGCGCTGCAACAACTCGCCCCACGCCGCAGCGCGGTCTTGTGCGCCGCTGCTGCTGCGCTCACGCTCCTGTTCAACATGGTGCTGCCAGACCAGCCCGGATACCAGCGCAAACAGCGCCAGCGCGGCCACCACGGTGAGGTAGATGCGCAGGTACAGCGAACGCACGCTGCGCAGCCCGCTTCAGCTCAGAGGCTGAGAGTTTTTCGAGCGTGGCCGAGCAGCGCCCCAAAAGGCGTCCGATCTAGGCGCAAAGCACAGACATAGCCCGGGCTATGGCGAGCATTTGCAACGACGAGCGGGCGTGTTTTGGGGTGATGAGCGGGCATGATTGAAAGACTCTCAGCCTCTCAAGGCTTGGCCACTGGGCTCCGCGCCGCCTTCGACGCCGTCTTGCTTCTTGGCGAACAGGTAGCCCGCGCCGCGCACGGTGAGCACGCGCTGCGGTGATTTCGGGTCGTCTTCGATCACGGCGCGGATGCGTGAGATATGGACGTCGATGCTGCGGTCAAACGCATCCAGTGGGTGGCCCTTGAGCGAATCCATGATCTGGTCGCGGCTGAGCACGCGCCCCGGGCTGCGCGCCAGCACCACCAGCAGGTCGAACTGGTGGCTGGTCAACTCACAAGGCTCGCCGCCCAGGCGCGCCCGGTGCGCACCCAGGTCGATTTCGAGGCGGCCGAAACGCAGCACTTCGTCGCTACCGGTTTCGGGCGCCGCGCGGCGCAGCAAGGCCTTCACGCGGGCCAGCAGCTCGCGCGGCTCGAACGGTTTGGGCAGGTAGTCGTCGGCCCCGAGTTCGAGGCCGACGATGCGATCCAGCGGCTCGCCGCGCGCAGTGAGCATCAACAGCGGCAGCCGCCGCGTGCGCACCTCGGCGCGCAACTCGCGGGTGAATTCCAGGCCGTCGCCGTCGGGCAGCATCAGGTCGAGCAGCAGCGCGTCATAACTCAGGATGCGCAGTTGCGCACGGCCCGCGGCCAACGTGGGTGCCACATCCACCTCATGGCCATGGCTGCGCAGGTAGTCGCCCACCATGCCCGTGAGGCGAGCATCGTCGTCGATCAGCAGCAGCCGTTTGGCCATGGGTGATGCGCCTTTATCCGCGCTTGTCCATCTGGCCGCGCTCGCGTTGGTGGC
>JANMYI010000669.1:0-4950 GCA_031381955.1 Burkholderiales bacterium | reverse complement strand
ATGCCGTGCTGGGCGAGAACGGTGCCGGCAAGAGCACGCTGATGAAGATCAACTACGGCGCGGTGCGGCCCGACGCCGGGCAGATTCTGTGGAACGGCCAGCCCGATCAGGTGGCGTCGCCGGCGCATGCGCGCGAGCTGGGCATCAGCATGGTCTACCAGCACTTCAGCCTGTTCGACACGCTCACCGCGGCGCAGAACGTCTGGCTGGGCCTGGGCAAGGCGCTCACGCTGGCGCAGGTCAGCGCGCGCATCAGCGAAGTGGCCGGCACCTATGGCCTGGAGGTGCAGCCGCAGCGCCCGGTGCACACGCTCAGCGTGGGCGAACGCCAGCGCGTGGAGATCGTTCGCGCCCTGCTCACCAACCCGCAGTTGTTGATCCTGGACGAGCCCACTTCGGTGCTCACGCCGCAGGCGGTGGACAAGCTCTTTGTCACCCTGCGCCGGCTGGCCGGGCAGGGCTGCAGCGTCCTGTACATCAGCCACAAGCTCGACGAGATTCGTGCCCTGTGCCAGCACTGCACCGTGCTGCGCGCCGGCCGCGTCACCGGCGAGGTCGACCCCGCGCAGGAAACCAACGCCAGCCTGTCGCGGCTGATGATCGGCGCCGAGCCGCCCACGTTGCAGCACCGCGCGCAGCGCCCCGGCGCGCTGGCCCTGCAGGTGAGCGGCCTCACGCTGGCCAGGCAGTCGCCCTTCGGCACTGAACTGCAAAACATCTCGTTCAACGTGCATGGCGGTGAGATCGTCGGCGTGGCCGGTGTCTCGGGCAATGGCCAGCAGGAACTGATGGCCGCGCTGTCGGGCGAAGACCCGCGCGCGCCGCGCGGCAGCATCAGCTTGTTCGGCCACGACATCGCGATGCGCTCGCCGCGCGTGCGCCGCGGCCTGGGCCTGAACTTCGTGCCCGAAGAGCGCCTGGGCCGTGGCGCGGTTCCCACGCTGTCGCTGGCCGAAAACACCTTGCTCACGCGCACGCACACCGTGTCACGCCTGGGTTGGCTGCATGTGCGGCGGGTGCGCCGGCTGGCTGAAGACATCATCGCGCGCTTCACCGTCAAGTGCGGCGGGGCGGGCGCGGCGGCCAAGTCGCTTTCGGGCGGCAACCTGCAAAAGTTCATCGTCGGGCGCGAGATCGACGCCCGGCCGAAAGTGCTTGTCGTGTCGCAACCCACCTGGGGCGTGGACGTCGGCGCGGCGGCCTTGATCCGCAACGAGTTGCTCAAGCTGCGCGATGAAGGTTGCGCCTTGCTCGTGGTGAGCGAGGAGCTTGACGAGTTGTTCGAGATCAGCGACCGGCTGGTGGTGATCGCCCAGGGGCGCGTGTCGCCCAGCGTGGCCACGGCGCAGGCCAGCATCGAACAGATCGGTGAATGGATGAGCGGCCTGTGGGCGCAGGATGCCACCCATGCTCAAACTTGAAGCACGTCCGCAGCCCTCGAAGCTGATGTCGGCCGGCTCGCCGCTGCTGGCGCTGGCCATCACGGTGCTGATCGGCGTGGTGCTGTTCATGGCCCTGGGCAAAGACCCGGTCAAGGGCTTGCAGGTGTTCTTCATCGAGCCCGTGAAGAGCCTGTATGCCTTGTCTGAACTCAGCGTGAAGGCCACGCCGTTGGTGTTGATCGCCCTGGGCCTGGCGGTGTGCTTTCGCGCCAACGTGTGGAACATTGGCGCCGAAGGGCAGTTCATCCTGGGCGCCTTGTGCGCCGGCTGGGTGGCGATGCAGGCCGATGCGCAAAGCAGCCGCTTCATCGTCGTGCCCATCTTGCTGGCCGGTGTGGCCGGCGGCATGTTGTGGGCCGCCGTCGTGGCGCTGCTGCGCGACCGTTTCAACGCCACAGAAATCCTGGTCAGCCTGATGCTGGTGTACGTGGCCGAGTTGCTGCTGGCCTACCTGGTGTACGGCCCCTGGAAAGACCCGCAGGGCTACAACTTCCCGCAGACCATCAACTTCCTGGCGGCCACCAAGGTGCCGCGCCTGGCGGAGGGCCTGCGCGCCAACATCGGCGTGTGGTTGGCGCTGGCCGCGGTGGCGCTGGCCTGGGTGTTCATGTTCCGCAGCTTTCGCGGCTTTCAATTGCAGGTGGGCGGGCTGGCCTCTGCAGCCGCACGTTATGCCGGGTTTTCTTCGCGCACGGCGTTGTGGACGGCGCTGTTGGCCTCGGGCGGCATGGCCGGCCTGGCGGGCGCACTCGAAGCCGCCGGCCCGCTGGGCCAGCTCACGCCGCATGTGCCGGCCGGCTACGGCTTCGCCGCCATCATCGTGGCCTTCGTTGGCCGGCTGCACCCGGTGGGCATCGTCTTCGCTGCGGTGTTGATGAGCATGTTTTTCATCGGCGGCGAGCTGGCCCAGTCACGCCTGGGGCTGCCCAAAGCCTTGACGGGTGTGTTCCAGGGCTTGTTGCTGTTCGCGCTGTTGGCCTGCGACACGCTGGTTCACTATCGGCTGCGGTTCAGTGGAACCAGTCCAGTGACCAGGAAGGGTTGATATGGAAGCCATGGCACTGCTGCTCGCTGCCACGCTGAATGCCGGCACCGTGCTGGCCATCGCCGGCCTGGGGCTGTTGATCAATGAACGTGCCGGCATCGTCAACCTCGGTGCCGAGGGCATGATGTTGATGGCCGCCATGGCCGGCTTCGCCACAGTGGTGGTGACTGGCAGCGACACCCTGGGCTTTGTCGCCGGCGCTGCCGCGGGCGCCGCGCTGGCGGCACTGTTCGGCGTGTTGGTGATCTGGCTGAACGCCAACCAGTACGCCACCGGCCTGGCGCTGAGCCTGTTCGGCGCCGGCTTCTCGGCCTTCGCCGGCATTCGTTTCACGCAAGAAAAATTGCCCGAGCGCATGTCGTTCAGCATCCCCGGGCTGGCTGATGTGCCGTTCATCGGCCCGGCCTTGTTCATCCAGCACCCCATGGTCTACCTGGCCATGGCGTTAACGGTTGGTTTGAGCTGGTTTCTGTATCGCTCGCGCGCCGGCCTGGTGCTGCGCGCGGTGGGCGAGTCGCCCGAGGCGGCGCATGCGCTGGGCTACCCGGTGCGGCGCATCCGCCTGGCCAGCGTGATGCTGGGCGGGGCGCTGTGCGGCCTGGCCGGGGCCTATGTGTCGGTGGTGTACACGCCGCTGTGGGTGGAAGGCATGATCGCCGGCAAGGGCTGGATCGCCCTGGCGCTCACCACCTTTGCCACCTGGCGCCCGGCGCGCCTGCTGCTGGGCGCCTACCTGTTCGGCGGCGTCACCATGCTTCAGTTCCACCTGCAAGGCCAAGGGGTGGATGTGCCGAGTCAGTTCCTCAGCATGCTGCCTTACCTGGCCACCATCGTGGTGCTGGTGCTCATTTCACGCAACGCCAATTTCATTCGCGTGAACATGCCGGCGTCGCTGGGCAAACCGTTCTTTCCCGGCTCGTAGCTGGCTTGCTGCGCACCATGAAAAACGCCGCCGGGCGGGTGCCGCGGCGGCGCTTCAATGGTCAAGCCAGAATCCTGATCAGGCCTTCTTCATGCGCTTGCTGCCCTTGCGCGCCTTGGCCACGCCCACCACCTCGAACTTGGCATCCACCACGCCCGACTTGAGCATGCGCAGCTTGGCCGCGGCGGCGCGCGACACGTCGCCCACGCGGTCGGCCTGGGTCGGGCCGCGGTCGTTCACACGCACCACCACGCTCTTGTTCGTCTTGACATTGGTCACTTTCACCAAGGTGCCGAAGGGCAGCGTCTTGTGCGCCATGGTCATGGCGCCGGGGTTGAAGCGCTCGCCGCTGGCGGTCTTGCGGCCGGCAAACTTGCGGCCGTAATAGGCCAGCCTGCCTTCGGAGACGTCGCCTGAAGCGGCCTTGGTGGCTGCGGCTGCGGCCGGCTTCGCGGCAGGGGCCGCGGCGGCGGCAGGTGCGGGGGCCGAGGCGGCTTGCTGGGCTTGGGCCAACGGCGCCAGGGCCAGGATCAAAGCGGCGGTGCCGGCGGCCAGGAAACGAACGGACATGGGCAAAACTCCTCTTGGGTGTGGTTGAAAGTGCAGCGGCGCGCAGTGTCAGGTGCCGCACCCCGTATTCTGGGCGCATGGGGCTTGCTGGCCGGGCGCGACCGTGAGATTTGACACACTCCGGCTGTCAGCTCCGGAGAACCTACCCCATGACCTCGCCCGCGCGACAAGACTTGGCCACCACCCTGCGCAGCGCGCCCAAGGCCGAGCTGCACATCCACATCGAAGGCTCGCTTGAACCCGAGCTGATCTTTGCCCTGGCGCAGCGCAACGGCGTGAACCTGGCCTATCCCAGTGTGGCGGCGCTGCGCGCGGCGTATGCGTTCAGCGACCTGCAAAGCTTCTTGGACATCTACTACGCCGGCGCCAGCGTGCTGCTCACCGAGGCCGATTTCTACGACATGGCCATGGCCTACTTCCGGCGCGCGGCGGCCGACCATGTCGTGCACGCCGAGCTGTTCTTCGACCCGCAGACGCACACCGACCGCGGCGTGCCGTTTGCCACCGTCATCAACGGCCTGGCACGGGCGTGCAGCGCTGCGCGCACGCAACTCGGTGTCAGCGCGTTGCTGATCATGTGCTTCTTGCGCCATCTCAGCGAAGCGGCGGCGTTCGCCACGCTGGAGCAGGCCACGCCGAACCTGCGGCACATCGTCGGCGTGGGGCTGGACAGCTCCGAGCGCGGCCACCCGCCCGAAAAGTTCGCACGCGTCTTTGCGCGCTGCCGCGAGCTGGGCCTGCGCGCCGTGGCCCACGCCGGGGAAGAAGGGCCGCCGGCCTACATCAGCACGGCGATCGATGTGTTGAAGGTCGAGCGCATCGACCATGGCGTGCGCTGCCTGGAAGATGCCGCCCTGGTGGCGCGCCTGGCCGCACTGCGCATGCCGTTGACGGTGTGCCCGCTGTCCAACGTGAAGCTGCGCGTGTCTGGCAGCCTGGCGGAGCACAGCTTGCCGGCGCTGCTCGATGCC
>JANMYI010000606.1:0-9018 GCA_031381955.1 Burkholderiales bacterium | reverse complement strand
CATCTACCGCTTCGTGCGAAACATGTTCAACAGTGTGCGAGGTATAGATGATGTGCGCGCTGCCGTCGTCGATGGGCAAGGGTTTCATCGCCATCAGGTCATGATGTCGCACAGCGGGATTCGCGTTGCGATACCAATCGGAGACGAAGTCAATATTCGTCCAGTACGGATGAAAGAACGAGCCAGCCCCGACGTTGTAGAAGGGCTTGGTGTCCAGCAGCGAGTTGGGGTGGAAGCCATGGTAGGCAGACAGGCGATAGGGGTCACCAATTCGCACCACATCAATGCCGGCCCTGCGCAGCCACTTTCGCACCACCGCCTGCGCTTTTGCTCGCAGACTCATGGCCATACGCCCCAGCCCACCAAGGCAACCCACAGCTTGCGCGGGCCGGGAGCGGGGGTTTCAGGCATGTGGGCAGCGGTGGGCATCGGGGGCAAATTCTAAGAGGTGACCACCCCTAAAATCGCAGCAAATTCAACGAGTTGCCGATGACCACCCCAGCCACCACACCCATCCCGCCCGCGCCGGCGGACGACAACCAACTGATCCAGGAGCGCCGCGAAAAGCTCGCCGCCTTGCGCGCCAAGGGCGTGGCCTTCCCCAATGATTTCAAACCCAACGCCCACGCGGCCGACCTGCATCACCGCCACGGCCAGGTGCCCAACCAAGAGCTCGAGCCGCAAGCCATCATGGTGGCGGTGGCCGGGCGCATGATGCTCAAGCGTGTGATGGGCAAGGCCTGTTTTGCCACGCTGCAAGATGGCAGTGGGCGCATTCAACTCTATGTGACGCAAGACGCCGTGGGGCCCGAGGCGCTGGCTGATTTCAAACATTGGGACCTGGGCGACATCGTGGCCTGCACGGGCACCCTGTTTCGCACCAAGACCGGTGAATTGAGCGTCAAGGCCAGCAGCGTTCGCTTGCTGACCAAGAGCCTGCGCCCCCTGCCCGACAAGTTTCACGGCATGCATGACCAAGAACAGAAGTACCGCCAGCGCTATGTGGATTTGATTGCCGATGAGCAGACCCGCGCCCGCTTCATGGCGCGCAGCAAGACGGTGAGTTCGATTCGCGGCTTCATGGTCGAGCATGGTTTCTTGGAAGTGGAGACACCCATGCTCCACCCCATTCCGGGTGGCGCCAACGCCAAGCCGTTCAAGACGCACCACAACGCGCTCGACCAGGAAATGTTCCTGCGCATCGCGCCCGAGCTGTACCTGAAACGCCTGGTGGTGGGTGGTTTCGAGCGCGTGTTCGAAATCAACCGCAGCTTTCGCAATGAAGGCATTTCGGTGCGGCACAACCCCGAATTCACCATGATGGAGTTCTACGCGGCGTACTGGAATTACCACGACCTGATGGACTACACCGAACAGTTGCTGCGCCACGCCGCGCGCGCGGCCACCGGCTCGGCCACGCTCACGTATGCCGGCAAGCCGGTGGATCTGGCCCAGCCTTTTGCGCGCATGACCACCTGCCAGGCGCTGGTGGCGCATGCCGGATTAACGCTTGAGGAAACTGGCGACGCGGCGCTGCTGCGCGACCGCATCCTGGCTGCGGGTGAAGCCGCGCCGGCGCACTGGACATTGGCGGAATTGCAGTTCGGCCTGTTCGAGGCGGCTGTGGAACACCAGCTCTGGGCGCCCACCTTCATCATCGACTACCCGGTTGAAGTGTCGCCCCTGGCGCGCGCTTCAGACGCTGACCCGAGCGTGACAGAACGCTTCGAGTTGTTCATCACCGGGCGCGAATTTGCCAATGGTTTTTCAGAGCTGAACGACGCCGAAGACCAGGCCGCGCGCTTCCAGGCCCAGGTGGCGAACAAAGAGGCGGGTGACGAAGAGGCGATGTTCTACGACGCCGACTTCATCCGCGCGCTTGAATACGGCATGCCACCCACCGGCGGCTGCGGCGTGGGGCTGGACAGGCTGGTGATGCTGTTGACCGATTCGCCCAGCATTCGCGATGTGATTTTGTTTCCGGCGTTGCGCAAGGAAGGTTGACAGCAAGTTGCTCACCTGTCGTCGGCGCAGGTCGCCGGTCAGCGTGGCATCAGCGGCGCAATCGCTGGCGAATCCAGGCTTCGTCGCTGTGAAGTTGTTGGTCGTCCGGCGCCACGGCGCGCAGTGCCGTGGTCAATGCCAGCGCGGCGGCCAGGTCTGCCGTTGCGGCAGCCCGCGCGCCGGCATTTCGGCGCGCCTCACCACGCTCGGCGTGAGCCACGGCCAAGTCCCTGCGCCAGCGGCTGTCGGGCGCAGCCTTGTCGACCAAGGGCCGCAGCAACTCGATGGCCTTGCCGTAGGCGGTGTCGATCTCTGCCAGACCCGCCTTGGCGCCCACGCGCGCTTGGCCCATGCGCATCCACAGCACGGCGAGGTCGCGCGTGGCAACGATGTCATGGGGTTCGTTGGCCAAGGCCGCTTGCCTTAGTTCAAGTGCTTCGCCAAACGCTGCATCCGCCTCGCGGTGCCGGCCCTGCAGCGCGTGCACATCGGCCACACGTTCCAGCGCCACCGAAAGGTCGCGGCGCCATTCCACGTTGGCCCGGTTGCGCGCCACGAGTTCGCGCCGCAACGCCAGGCAGGCGGCATAGGCCTCACGCGCGCCGTCGACGTCGCCTGCTTGCAAGAAGGCGTCGCCAGCGCGCTCTTGGGTCAACGACAGGTCGCGCTTGAAGTCGGTGCGGGCGCTGTCTTCGGCCAGCAGCTCGGTCAGCAGGGTGCGGGCTTGCAGATAGTCGGCGCGGGCCTGGGGCAGATCGCGCTGCGCAGCCAAGCGCATGTCGCCGCGGCGCGCCAGTGCCGCGGCGAGCGCGCGGCGGGTTTCGGGCGACGCGGCCTTGATTTGCCGAAGCTCGTCCACCACACCCTTCTGCACCTCCAGCGCTTCGGCATGCCGGCCCAGTTCGAGCAGCATCTCGGCTTCTTCTGAACGGATGCGCGCCAACTCGGCGGTATCGGCGGTGTTGGCGGCCTGGGCCGCGTTGCCACCGGCGCTGAGGATGCGCGCTGCCTCTTGCAGGCCTTGCAGCGCCGCGCCGAGATCGCCGGCGTCGTAGAACAGCCGTGCCCGCAGCGAACGCGCCTGGGAGGCCAGACTTCGCGCCGTGGCGTCATCGGCAGCAGCCCGCAGTGCGTCGGCCTCCTGGGTCATGCGTTCGAGTATGGCCACGGCTCCCGGCGCGTCGCCCTGCGCAGACTTGGCTTGCGCTTGCGTGGCCAGCGACAACAGGCGTTCGATTTCCACCCCCTGTGCAGCAGGCAGCCGCGCCAACCAGGTGCCCGGCGCGCTGAGGCGGCGCTGGGTGGGAACGCGGGCCAGCGTTGCAAGCGCCCGCTCGGCCATGGCCTGGTGTTGAGCGCCATCGCCGGCGGCCTCGTACAGGCGCGCGAACAGGCGCTCCAGCCGCGCCCGCTGCAACGCCAGCGTGGGCGTGTTGGGCGCGTCGGCGGTGAGCTCTTCGAAATCTTTGTTGGCACCGTCCAGCAATTCGTGAATCACGCTGCTGGGCACACCGTAGCGGTCTTGGAAGCCAGCCGCGTCATCCACCCGCCGGGCCGCCATTTCCACCGCGTTTTCCAGGCGCGCCCGCGCCGTGTTGGTGGCGCGCCAGGAGGCCCAGGCAGCCACCGCCGCAACCAGGGCCAGCACCGCCATGCCCGCGGCCACCCAGCGCGCGGTGTTGCGTTCGCGGCGTTCGGCTTCGGCCTGGCGCTGCGTGAGCGTGGTCAAGGGCACGCCGATTAAAGCGGCCACCAGCTTCAGCACGGTGAAGTGCAAGCCATCGCCGTCTTGCCGCATGTCGGGCGCCAAGGGCTCGCGTTCGTCGGGCTGCCAGGTGGCGTTGGCAGCGTTCCAGCTTTCAAACAGGCTCGGGTGGAAGGCGCCTTGCGGCTCGCCTTGGGCGTCGTGGCGCTGCGGCAAGCCAACGCTCAGCACCGGGAAGATGCGCCCGCCGCGCCCCAGGCGCTTGAATTCGCGGATTTCTTCTCCCACCCAAACCGAACGCGCGCTGGCCGGGCTGCACAGCACGATCAACGCATCGGCGGCGCCCAGCGCAGCGCGCAGCGTGGCGCCCAGGTCGGTGCTGGCATCGGCATCCCAACGGTCGCGGAACACGGGTGCAATGCGCTTGGGCACCGGCCCATGGCCGAAGTCCTGGCCGCGCAAGGGTGCAGGCACCACGAAGGCTTCAAGCGCCTTTTGCAGGCTTTCGCCAATGCGGCGGTCAACGCTGGAATACGAAATGAAGGCCGCGTAGCGCATCACGGCGCGCTTTTGGTCTCAGAAGCGCCAGAGAGCCTGCACGGCGATGGTGGTTGCATCGAAACGGTTGTCAGCAATCAGGCGCGAAACTTCGACGTCGGCGGCGAACGCCGGGCCACGCAGCAGTGATAAGCCGAGCGCCAGGGTGCCCTTGTTCTTGTCCACCGAATCAGTGGTGAAGCTGAAGCGCGTGGGGGTGTCGCGCAGGTCTTGCGCCATGCGCACGGCCACGAGCTGGCGCTCGCCTTTGAATTCGTGCTGCCACGAGGCCGACACCCTTGGCACCAGGGTGCCGTAAGCCGCCTCATGGCGATAGGCGGCGACGAGTTGCAGTTCCGCTTGAAGGGAGGTGCGGCGTTGTTGATCGAAGGCGAGTTCAAGGCCGGTGGGGTCGCCGGCGGAGCGTGCGGTCACGATGACCGGGGCGTTGCTCGGATTCGAACGCACCGTGTTCGTGACGCTGGTGCGCCCCGTCTCGGTGTAGGCGCCAAGCAAGGTGCGCAAGTAGGTGAGCGAAAGCCTTGGACCCCACTCGAACTGTTCGCCGCGAACATCGAAGCCAGCGCGGGCCGTGACACCCCACTCGGTGAGCCGGGCCTTGCCGCTGATCGTGCCGGCATAAATGTCATCAATGGCGAAGCCGCCGCTTGAGTACCCGGTTGCGCTGGCGGCGTCTGGGTCGATCGTGTTGCCGCTGGCCTCAATGGCGCACACATTGCGCCGGTACGAATAATTGCGGCGGCTGTATTGGGCACCGACATCGGCGAAGGCCTCACCCATGCGTTTGGCGATGAACACACCCAGGCGCGTGCCCTTGTCATCGAAACCGCCCCCGGGGCCCACCTTGCAGAGATCGGCCTGCGTGCTGGCGTCAAGGTTCGTCGTCAGGCCGGCAATCAGCGCCGGCGCGGCGCGATAGTCGGCGTTGGCGCCGCGCTGGCCCAGCCACACGCCGGCCACCAGGTTGTCGCGCGTGGCGTAGTCGATGCCGATGACGGCTTCCGAGATGCCTGCGCCGTAGCCGGCCTCGAGCGCAGTGGTGGCCCGATTGCGGCGCTCGTGGCTCAGGCGCGCGAACATGCCCAACCCGCTGTCGCCCTGCGCGCCGATGGCCAGGCCTGCTGCGTTGGCGGTGTCGCTGCGCTCAGCCACCAGCACCAGCAGTTCGGGTTCATCAAGACCGGCGCGCTTGCCGCGCCCATCAAGCCGGCTGTCAGCCCGGTTTCTGGCCATGCGGAACTGCGAAACCGTTTTGGTGGTCTGCAGCGAGCCCAGGCTGCCACCCAGGGAGGCCGCCGATATGACGGCGCTGCTGCCGCAAGCGGCGACAACTTCCTTGCCGAGCTTCAAGGTATCGCGCAGGGCGACCAATGCATTGTCGTGATCCTCGGCGGTGGCCGTTGGTGCCAACCCGAACGCAACGCCGCAGCCCGCAGCGCTGCCCAGCGACAAGGTTTCGACCAAAGCCTGATCCAGGCTGCGCGGCGGCGGCTCGGCCATGGCGGGTGGGCAGCAGCCCAGCACAGCGACACCGACAGAAAGAAGCGTCTTCATCTTCGAACCTCCTGAACCCAGCGCGCGGGCTCAGGCCGGTGGCGAGCCTGCCGCGGTGTGGCGGCCACGCTTGGTGCGGTTAAGTATCGGGCGCACCTAGCAGGAAAGGAAGGCTGGCAGGCTGTTGAACTAGGGGTGGCGCCTGGCCAAAAACCAATGGCCAGCCCGCAAGCCCCGTAGTCAGCGCCACCGCAAGTGTCTGAGCTAGCGCTGCTGGAACGCGGGTTTTCGTTTTTCCTGAAACGCCGCCATGCCTTCTTGCTGGTCGGCCGTGCCGAACAACGAATGAAACAAGCGGCGCTCGAAGCTCACGCCATCGCGCAAGCCGCTTTCGAACGCGCGGTTGACGCATTCCTTGGCCAGCATCACGCTGGGGCCGCTCAAGGCGCAGATGGCGGCGGCGGCGGCTAACGTTTCTTCCAGCAACTTTTCCAGCGGCACCACGCGCGACACCAGCCCCACGCGCTCGGCCTCTTCGGCGCCCATCATGCGCGAGGTGAGCACCATGTCCATCGCCTTGGCCTTGCCCACCGCGCGCGGCAGGCGTTGCGTGCCACCGGCGCCCGGGATGATGCCGAGCTTGATTTCGGGTTGGCCGAACTTGGCGTTGCTGGCAGCGATGATGAAGTCGCACATCATGGCCACTTCGCAGCCCCCGCCCAGCGCGAAACCGGCCACGGCGGCGATCACCGGCTTGCGCACCTTGAGCACATGCTCCCAGTTGCGGGTGATGAACTCGCCCTTGCATGCGGCCATGTAGTCGAGGCTGCCCATGGCCTTGATGTCGGCGCCGGCGGCGAAGGCTTTGTCGCTACCGGTGAGCACGATGCAGCCAATGCTTTCGTCAGCATCAAACGCCAGCAGCGCCGCGCCCAATTCGTCCATCAACTGGTCGCTCAACGCGTTCAGCGCCGCCGGGCGGTGCAGCGTGATCAGGCCGGTGCGTCGCGGGCCGTCGCCGCGCACGTCGGTGAGGATGCATTCATAGGTCATGGCGTTCTCGTTTGAATGAGTCGCCATGACTATACGTGCCGCTGTTCGGCGGCGACGCCGCCAGCTACTCGTGGTAGTCGTAGGCCTGGAAGCCGGCCAGCCGCACCAGGCTGTCGCGCTTGGCGGCGGCATAGTCGGCCAGGGCCATTTCGCGCACCAGGGCGGCGAAGGGCGTGGTCGGCGTCCAGCCCAGCATCTGGCGCGCCTTGGTGCCGTCGCCGAGCAGCGTTTCCACCTCGGTGGGGCGGAAGTAGCGCGGGTCGATTCGCACCACCACCTCGCCAGCCTTGCAGCGGGCGCGAATGTCGCCTTGAGCCGCCGGTTTGACGGACGTGACCACACCGATCTCCTCCAGCCCCTGGCCCTTGAATTCGATGCCGATGCCCAACTCGGCCGCGGCGAGCTGAACGAATTCGCGCACCGTGTGCTGCTCGCCGGTGCAGATGACGAAGTCTTCCGGCCGGTCTTGTTGCAGCATCAGCCACTGCGCGTGCACATAGTCGCGGGCATGGCCCCAGTCGCGCGCGGCGCTCAGGTTGCCCAGGAACAAGGTGTCTTGCAGGCCATGGGCGATGCGGGCCAGAGCGCGGGTGATCTTGCGCGTGACGAAGGTTTCGCCGCGCAGCGGGCTTTCATGGTTGAACAGGATGCCGTTGCAGGCATACAGGCCGTAAGCCTCGCGGTAGTTCACGCTGATCCAGTAGGCGTACAGCTTGGCCACGGCATAGGGGCTGCGCGGGTAGAACGGCGTGGTCTCGCGCTGCGGAATCTCCTGCACCAGGCCATAGAGTTCGCTGGTACTGGCCTGGTAGAAGCGGGTCTTCTTGGTCAAGCCCAGGATGCGGATCGCTTCCAGCATGCGCAGCGTGCCCAGCCCATCAGCATTGGCGGTGTATTCGGGGGTGTCGAAGCTCACCGCCACATGGCTCATGGCGGCCAGGTTGTAGATCTCGTCGGGCTGCACCTGCTGCACGATGCGGATCAGGTTGGTCGAATCGGTCAGGTCGCCGTAGTGCAGCTTGAAGCTCGGGTTGTCGACATGCGGGTCTTGGTAGATGTGGTCGATGCGGTCGGTGTTGAACAGGCTGGTGCGGCGCTTGATGCCATGCACCTCGTAGCCCTTGGCCAGCAGCAGTTCGGCCAGGTAGGCACCGTCCTGGCCAGTCACGCCGGTGATGAGGGCTCGTTTTCGGGTCATGCCTGTTCCTCTTGTGTTGCGGTGTTCGGGCTGTGAAAGGGCGCGCTGGCGTAGGTGCTGGCGATGCCGCTGGCCAGGGCGATGCGCGCGCGCCAGCCCAGGGCGGCCAGGCGGCTCACGTCGAGCAGCTTGCGCGGCGTGCCGTCGGGCTTGCTGGCATCGAAGACGACGCGGCCCTCGTAGCCCACGGCCGCGGCCACCTGCCGCGCCAGCTCGGCAATCGTCACGTCAATGCCGGTGCCGACGTTGAGCAAGGGCCCGGCGTAGCCCTGCTGCATCAGCAGCACGCAGGCATCGGCCAGGTCGTCCACATGCAAGAACTCGCGCCGCGGCGCACCACTGCCCCAGACCACGAGTTCCGCTGCACCTTGCTGTTTGGCTTCGTGCGCCTTGCGCAACAGTGCGGGCAGCACGTGGCTGGTTTGCAGGTCGTAGTTGTCGTTTGGGCCATACAGGTTGGTGGGCATCACGCTCACGTACTGGCGGCCATGCTGGCGGTTGAAGGCGTCACACAGCGCGATGCCGGCAATCTTGGCCATCGCGTAGGCCGAGTTGCTGTCTTCCAGTGGCCCGGTCAACAGGTACTCTTCCTTGATGGGCTGCGGGCAGTCGCGCGGGTAGATGCAGCTTGAGCCCAGGAACATCAGGCGCTGCACACCGGCCAGGTGCGCGCCGTGGATGAGGTTGGCCTCGATCAGCAGGTTCTGATAGAGGAAGTCCGCCCGGTAGACGTTGTTGGCCTGGATGCCGCCAACCTTGGCCGCCGCGATGTAGATGTAGTCGGGCCGCTGCTCGGCAAGAAACACGTGCGCCGCACGCTGATCGGTGAGGTCGAGTTCCGCGTGCGTGCGTGTCAGCAGATTGTTGTAGCCGCCGGCCTGGAGCCGGCGCATCAGCGCACTGCCGACCATGCCGCGGTGGCCGGTGACGAATACCGTCTCTGACTGGCTCATAGCGTGCAGAAATGGCTCAGGCGCCGATGGCGGCGAGAACCCGCATGAACTCG
>JANMYI010000466.1:0-2293 GCA_031381955.1 Burkholderiales bacterium | reverse complement strand
CACGCGCTCCGTAGGCCAGGTGAATGGCGCTGGACAGCGATTCGAGGCAGCGATTGCCAGTCAGGCGATTTCCCTGGCTGCAGTCCTGTACCGACAGGCTGCGCACCTGACCGTCGAGCTGGTTGTTCTGCACCACGCAGTCGCGCGCAGCCATCAACCAGATGCCGTAGTAGCCGCCCTGCACGCGGTTGCCACGCACCACATGACGCGTGATCGGCAGTCGTGCGTCCGCGGCGGCAAAGCGCGCTTTCCACTGCAGGTCCTGCGACGTCACGCCCGCGTCGAAGTGCGGCGGCGCGTTGATGCGGATGCCCCACCACGCGGTGCCCGCGATGCCGACATCGCCCTGAATCGTGTTGTCGGCGATCAGGTTGTCGCTGGCGGCCTCGCGGCCCTCGGCCAGGCTGTGGATCAGGATGCCGCAGCCGGCGCGCAGGTTGACGATGCGGTTGCCGGTGATGTGGCAGTCACGGCAGTTCTGGCCGTGGATGGCGTTGACCGGTTGGTCGCGGTGGGCCGCATCGATGACCAGGCCCTCGATGCGCAGGCCGCGAACGTTCTCGCGTTCGCCGAGTGCGACGCCTGCGAGCAAAAAGCCCGCGTTCTGGCGCCCGGGCAGGCAGCGGATGACGCCGCCGCGCCCGAGCAGGGCGCGCACGCCATGGCGCACCAGCAGGTACTCGGAGATGTTGTATGTGCCAGGCGTGAGGTGCAATTCACCGCCGACGTCGCGTGCGTGGTCGAGCGCCCTTTGCAGTGCACGCGTGTCGTCGCCTTCTCCGGTGCCCAGCGCGCCAAAGTCGCGCGGCGTGACTTCGGCCTGCGCGGTGCGGGCCCGCGGGCTCGATCGCGGGGTGCCGGCGGCCAACACGGCCACGGCAGAAATCGCGTGGCGGCGTTGCATCAGCGCGCTGCGATGCCTCGCACCAACCGGCGGTAGGTACCCACCACGAGACTTTCGTCGAACTCGCGTTCGACCTTGGCGCGGCTGGCCTGTCCCATCGCTCGGCGCGTGTTCGCTTCGAGGGCGGCGAAGCGGGCGATCTGCAAGGCCAGGTCGGCGGCATCACGGGTTCGGGCGATGAAGCCGTTCACGCCGTCGTCCACCGCATCGCGGCAGCCCACGGCGTCGCTGGCGATCAAGGGCCGGCCCATCGCGGCGGCTTCGAGCAGGGTGCGCGGCACGCCCTCGCGGTAGGACG
Source organism: Burkholderiales bacterium (assembly GCA_031381955.1). Classification (GTDB taxonomy): domain Bacteria; phylum Pseudomonadota; class Gammaproteobacteria; order Burkholderiales; family Burkholderiaceae_C; genus Rubrivivax. The sequence continues at coordinate 1,091 of JANMYI010000466.1, read as the reverse complement.
GCAGAATGACGGCGTCGGCGGCGGCGATGTACGGCCGTACGTCATCGGTGCTGCCGAGGAAGTGCAGCAAGCCCTCGGCCTGCCAGCGGTCGAGCTCGGCGCGGCCGATCGCGCTGTGGTTGTCGGCTTCGAGGAAGCCAAGCAGATCGATCTCGATCTGCACGCCCCGCCCCCGGAGCAGGCGCGCGGCCTGCGCCAGTTCGACCAGGCCCTTGTCGCGCAACAGGCGGCCGATGAAGAGCAGACGCAAGGGTTCACCGGGCGCGTGCGCAGGCATCGGCACTGGCGTGAACGCGGCGAGGTCGACGCCGGAGCCGGGAATGCGTGCACTGCGTGTGCTGTCGACCAGACCGCTGTCGATGAAGTAGCGCCGGTCGTCTTCGTTCTGGAACAACACCGCGTGCGAGTCTCTCAGGGCGTGGCGATAGAGGATGCGCGCAATGCCGGTCAGCCAGTTGGTGCGAATGAACGCCGTGCCCAGCCCCGCGATGTTGTTGATCACCGGGATCCCCATGCTTTGTGCGGCGAGCGAACCCCAGACGTTGGGTTTGATCGTGAAGCCGAGAAAGACGGCGGGCCGCTCGGCCGCCAGCGCAACCTTGAAGCGGCGGTAGAGCCGCATGTCCTCGCGCGGGCTGGTTCCGCTGCCAAGCATCGGCAACTCGACGAAACGGCATCCCAGGGCCTCGACGCGCGGCACATGGTCGTCGCGTGGCGCCATTGCCACCACGTCCCAGCCGTCGGCCTGCAGGCCGCGGATCAGCCCACCTCGAAAGTTGGCGATGTTCCAGGCGGCGTTGGTGGCCAACACGATCTTGCCGGTCATGCGCGCTGTTCCTGCAGCCAAGCCTGGAACATCAGCACGTCCCACAGCTCGTGCGCGCGATCGCGCTGCCCCGAAAGGTGCTGGGCCCAGGCCTGGGCAATCGGGGCCGGTGCGAAGTAGCCCTCGGCCTGCAGCCGCACGGGCTCCACCAGGGCATTGGCCCATTCGCGCAACGGTCCACGCAGCCAGGCGGCGAGCGGGACTGCGAAGCCTTGCTTGGGGCGCTCGATCAGCTCGCGCGGAATATGGCGGTAGAGCACTTGGC
>JANMYI010000544.1:0-5852 GCA_031381955.1 Burkholderiales bacterium | reverse complement strand
GCAACCATAGGCAGCGCGCACGCCGAAGATACGCCGGCGCTGCCCGAAATCGTCGTCAGCGCCGACCGCCATGGCCTGATCGGCGTGGCCGATTCGGCCACCGAAGGCACCATCACGGCGCGCCAGTTGGCCAACCGCCCCTTGCTGCGGCCGGCGGAGGTCATGGAAACCGTACCCGGACTGATCGTCACCCAGCACTCCGGCGACGGCAAGGCCAACCAGTATTTCCTGCGCGGCTTCAACCTCGACCATGGCACCGACTTCGCCACCCGCGTGAACGGCATGCCCGTCAACCTGCCCAGCCACGGCCATGGGCAGGGCTACACCGATCTGAACTTCATGCTGCCGGAACTGGTGCAGCGCATCGAATACCGCAAGGGCCCGTACTTCGCGGGCAATGGTGACTTCTCATCGGCCGGCTCGGCCGACATCGTGTACCTGCGCAAGTTCGATGCCCCTTTCATTCAAATCACAGGTGGCGCCGGCAGTTTTCGGCGTGGCGTCGCCGGTTCGACGTTCGAATTGATGCCGGGCGGGCTCAGCCTGCTGGCCGCCGTGGAAGTGCAACGCAACGACGGCCCGTGGACCGTGCCCGAGCGGCTGCACAAGGACAACGCCGTGTTCACGCTGTCGGACGGCACGGCGGCGCGTGGCTGGAGTGCCAGCCTGATGGGCTACCGCGCGCGCTGGACGGCAACCGACCAGGTGCCGCAGCGGCTGATCGATGCCGGCACGATCGGCCGCTTCGACTCGCTCGACCCCACGGCAGGCGGCGACACCTCGCGTACCAGCCTGTCCGGCGAATGGCATCAAGACAACGCTTTCGGGCGGGCCAAGCTCTCGGCGTACGCGATCCGCTACCGGCTCGATCTCAACTCCAATTTCACCTACGCCCTGGAGCGTCCGGCCGACGGCGACCAGTTCAAGCAAGGCGACCAGCGCACGATCTACGGGCTCGACGCCAGCCAGACTTTTGGCCACCGGCTCGGCGGCTTCGAGGCGCGCAGCGAACTCGGCCTGTCGCTGCGCCACGACCGCATTCATGTGGGTTTGTTCGACAGCGTTGCGCGCCAGGTGACGAACACGGTACGCGAAGATGCGATACGCGAAACGCTCGCAGGCGCCTACGCGCAAACGGCGCTTGAACTCGTGCCCGGCGCGTTGCGCGCGATCGTCGGGATGCGCGCCGACCAGGTACGCAACCGCGTCGATGCGCTCACCCTGGCCGCCAACGGCGGCGGCGAGAGCGCCACGCAGTGGTCGCCGAAGTTGGCGCTGGTGGCCGGCCCCTTCGCCAAGAGCGAATTCTTCTTCAATGCCGGCCGCGGCCTGCACAGCAACGATGCGCGCGGCACCACCGCGAGCATCGACCCCCGAACTGGCGACCCGGTGAGCAAAGTGCCGCCCCTGGTGGCGTCGAGGGGCTTCGAATTCGGCGCACGCACCCAGGCCATCCCGGGCCTGCAAAGTTCGCTGGCCCTGTGGAAACTGGCCTTCGATTCGGAGCTGGTCTATGTCGGCGATGCCGGCGCCACCGAGGCCAGCGGCGCCAGCACCCGGCGCGGCGTCGAATGGAACAACCGCTGGACCCCCGTGCACTGGTTGTTGTTCGATGCCGACCTGGCGTGGAGCCATGCGCGCTTCAGGAACGGCGACCGCATTGCCAACGCCATCGACCGTGTCGCCTCGGTGGCCGCCACCTTGCGCCAGCTCGGGCCGTGGTCGGCCAGCCTGCAATGGCGCCACCTCGGCTCCGGCGCCTTGACCGAAGACAACAGCGTGCGCTCGCGGCCCTCCACGCTCACCAACCTGCGTGCGGGCTATACATTCAGCCGCCAGGTCGAGGCCACGTTTGATGTCTTCAACCTGCTCAACAAGCGCGCCAACGACATCCAGTATTTCTACCCGTCGCAACTGCCGGGCGAGGCCGCGCCCGTGGCTGACCGCCATGTCCACCCCGCTGAGCCGCGCTCCGCGCGCCTGAGCTTGCAGATGCGCTTTTGATCCCGCGATAACTCATTCTTGGCGTGACACTGCGCAGCGCGCCGCCCCAGCCGCTGTGAGCTGATACCTTGACCACCAGCAGCGCGGTGTGCGCGCCGGCGGTGGCACGGATCAATTCATCGAGCTTGACCTGGATCGCCTCGGTGTCGCGGTTCTGGGTGTTCTGGATCAAGAACACCATCAGGAAGGTGATGATCGTCGTGGTCGTGTTCACCACCAGTTGCCAAGTGTCGCTGAAGCCGAACACTGGCCCGGTGGCCAGCCAGGCCACGATGACGGCCACCGCCAGCGTGAAGGTGCGCGGCCGGCCGCAAAAGTGCGCTGTGGTCTTGGCAAAGCGCGAATACCAACAGGTGCTGTTCATGGCGTCGTCCCGCGTGGTGGCGGCCGCGCGTGTGCGGCAATGGCGTGACCTCCAGCTTCGCCATCGCCCAGCGCCGCGGCGATCCTCGGCACCGTGCCCCAGTTTCGCGTGGTCAATGCGCGCCCAGCCGGGCCCTGAAGTGCCGCCGCGGCCGGGCTGTTCGAGGTGCCGTTGGCGCACCACAGGTACAGCGCATGCTGGCCCAATTGCCACCGTTCGGGCGGCGCCACCAGTGCATGCGCCTTGTTCAATGCCGTGGCCATGCTGTTTGTCAATACCCGGCGCATCGCGCGTCACGGCCAGATCATCTTCGCCAGCGCCTCGAAGCTCGGTGCCTGCTCCCACTCCGCATGCGCGATCTGCGCGCGCAAGGCGCTGTAGCGGTGCAGCAGCAACAGCCGCAGCAAGCGCACACGCAGCGTGGGCCAGCCCGTACCTGGCGTGGCGCCGTAGCCAGCGAAGAATGCCTCGCGCCGCGGCGTGTGGCCAGCGGCCAGGAAGCACAGCGGCCCCAGCCAGTCGTACTCGCGCGGGCCCACCAGGCCGTCGCCAAAGTCGTACATGCCGACGATGCCGCCCGGGCCATGCAGCAGGTTCATGGGCGTGTATTCGCCGGTGAGGATCACGTCTTGGCCATCAGGCACCTCGCCAGCGATGAACGCCTCCAGGCCCGCCAGCAGATGCGCCGGCAAGCCGGTGCGCTGCTGGCGCTGCTGGCAACGCCGGCGCTGGTCTTGCACGAACGCCTGCCAGTCGGGGGCGAGTGCGCACAGGCTGCCCGGCGCCAGCGCATGCACTTCGGCAGCGAGCTTGCCGATGGCCGCCAACACGCTGCACTTGTGCGCCTCGTTCAGCGTGGGCCAGGCCTCCACCAGCGACGCGCCGGCAAGCTGGGTCATCACCAGATACGGCCAACCGTCACGCCGGCCGGCATCCACCAGGCGGGGCGTTGGCACACCCAACAAGCCATGCAGCCGGCCCAAGGCTTCACGCTCGAACTCGAAGTGGTCGCGCAGGAACGGCGGGTAGAGCTTGACCACGAGCGCTTGACCAACCAGGCCCACCAGCACGCTGCCGGCCGTGGTGGGCCGCACCGTGGCCGGCGCGTAGGGCGCGGCGATGGCGGTGATGACCTCACGCCAACGTTCGGGGTCACTTTGCAGCGCGTCGAACGCCTGCTCGTCGATGCTTGGCGGCAGCGCCAGAACCCGGCCTATCAGGCAACCTCGAGCGGTGGCCCGTGCGCCGCCCGCTCAGGGCCCCGGCACCAGCCGCAGCACGCGCCCATCGGCGTTGTCGGTGAGCAGGTACAAATAGCCGTCCGGGCCCTGGCGCACATCGCGGATGCGCTCTTTCATGTTGGTCAACAAGCGTTCTTCCTTCAGCACGCGCTGGCCGTCGAGTTCCAGGCGCAGCAGCGCTTCGGCGCGCAGCGTGCCCATGAACAGGTTGCCCTTCCAGCCGGGGTAGCGCTCGCTGGTCAAAAACGCCAGGCCGCTGGGCGCCACCGACACCGGCACCCAGTGGCGCAACGGTGGCTCGAAACCCGCCTTGGGGCCTTCTTCGCCGATGCGCGTGCCGGTGCCGTAGTTGCGGCCATACGTGACGAGCGGCCAGCCGAAGTTGCGGCCACCCAAAACCAGGTTCAGCTCGTCGCCGCCCTGCGGGCCGTGCTCGCTCGCCCACAGCTCGCCCGTGCCCGGATGCAAGGCGGCGCCCTGCACGTTGCGGTGGCCCAGGCTCCAAATTTCAGGCATGGCGCCGGGCGTTTTGATGAACGGGTTGTCAGCCGGCACGCTGCCGTCGGGCGCGATGCGAACGATCTTGCCCAGGTGGTTGGCCAGCGTTTGTGCATCGTCCTTGCGTGCGAACCGGTCGCCCAGGGTGATGAACAGGTTGCCGTCCTTGCCGAAGACCAGGCGCCCGCCGCAGTGCGCCGCGCTGTCGACCTTGGGCAACTGGCGAAAGATCACCTTCACGTCAGTCAAGGCGCCACCCATCAGGCGCGCGCGCAGCACGGCCAGGCTGTTGCCGCCCGCACCGGGTTCGGCATAGCTGAGGTACAGCATGCTGTTGTCACTGAAGCGCGGATCCAACACCACATCGTGCAGGCCGCATTGGCCAAGTGCTGCCACCGCGGGCACGCCTTGCACGGCGGGGCTGACCTGGCCAGCAGCACTGACGATGCGCAGGCGGCCCGGCCGCTCAGTCACCAGCATGCGGCCATCGGGAAGAAACGCCAGCGACCACGGGTTGACCAGGCCGTGCGCCACCGTTTCGGTCTTCACCGCGGCCAGCGCCGCCGCGTTGAACACCGCAGCCAGCGCGATCACGCCGGCTGCGCGAAGCGCAAGTTGCCAGCGCGAGTTATTCCTGTGCATCACCATGTTTTGCTACTCCGCCGCTTCCACCAACATCTGCACGCGCCGCTGGCCGTTCCATTCGTCCAGCCCCAGGCGGTAGGCCAGGCGCACGCGCGCGGCCAGCGGCTCGGTGCGGCCGAACCAGATGGCATCGCGCAGCGCGCCGGCATGGCGCACGCGCAACTTCAAATGCTTTTCGCCCACCAGGCGCTGTTGCAACACGTCTACCTCGTCGTCGAACAGCGGCGCCTCGAAGCCCTGGCCCCAGACCTGCGCATCGAGCAGCGCCGCCGTTTCCGGATTGAACCACTCCACGGCCAGCGGCCCGTCGCTGCGCACGCAGCGGTGCAGCGCGGCAGCGTCCAGCCACTCGGCGGCCACCTGCTGCAAGGCGGCATCGAACTGTTCCAGCCGAGACGCATCAAGCGTGCAGCCAGCGGCCATGGCGTGGCCACCAAAGCGCAGCAGCACGCCGGGGTGGCGCTTGACCACCAGGTCGAGCGCGTCACGCAGATGAAAGCCCGGGATCGAGCGGCCCGAGCCCTTGAGCAAGCCGTCGAGCCCGCGCGCAAAGACGAAGGTGGGCCGGTGCAACTGGTCTTTCACGCGCCCGGCCACGATGCCCACCACGCCTTCGTGGAACTCGGGGTCGTACAGCGTCACGGCCATCGGCACGGCCTGGCCCGGCGCCGGCACCAGGCGATCAACCAGCGCGGCCGCCTGCTCGCGCATCTGGCCTTCGACTTCGCGGCGTTCGCGGTTGATGGCGTCGAGCTGCTGCGCCAGTTCGGCGGCGCGAGTGACGTCATCGGTTAGCAAGCATTCAATGCCCAAGGTCATGTCCGACAGGCGCCCGGCGGCGTTGATGCGCGGGCCCAGCGCGAAGCCGAAGTCGAATGCCGCGGCGCGCTGCGGCGCCCGCCCGGCGGCGGCAAACAACGCGGCCACGCCGGGCTGCATGCGCCCGGCGCGAATGCGCTTGAGGCCTTGCGCCACCAGGCGGCGGTTGTTGGCGTCGAGCTTCACCACATCGGCCACCGTGCCCAGGGCCACCAGGTCGAGCAGGCTGTCCAGCCGCGGCTCGCTGGCGGCTTCATAGGCGCCGCGCGCGCGCAGCTCGG
>JANMYI010000530.1:0-2876 GCA_031381955.1 Burkholderiales bacterium | reverse complement strand
CTGCCTGCAAGCCGTGCGAGACGCTGGCTTGCAGGCGGTGAGCGATGTCTTCCACGCCTTTGCCCCGCCCGGTGGCGTGACCGGCGTGGTGCTGCTGGCCGAATCGCACCTGGCGCTGCACACCTGGCCCGAGCTGAACGCGGTGACGCTGGACGTGTACGTGTGCAACCTGCGCCGCCCCAATGAAGACCGTGCCGAACACCTGCTGGCGTTGCTGCGCCCGCTGTTCCAGCCCGGCCGGGTGCAGCAACAGCGCGTGCTGCGCGGCGCGTTGACGCAGCCATGACGGGCATGGTGCCGCTCAAGGCGCTGATCCTGGCCGCCGGCCTCGGCGAGCGCATGCGCCCGCTGACCGACACCACGCCGAAGCCATTGATTAACGTTAGAGGAAAGCCGCTGATCGAATGGCACCTGCACGCCCTGGCCGGCGCCGGCGTGCGTGAGGTGGTGGTCAACACCGCCTGGCTGGAAGGTCAATTCCCTGCCCTGCTCGGTGACGGCGCGCGCTTCGGCCTGCGCCTGCACTATTCGATGGAGGGCCGCGACCATGGCGGCGCGCTGGAAACGGCCGGCGGCATTGCGAATGCCTTGCCGTTGCTGGGCGAGTGCTTCTGGGTCGTGTCGGGCGATGTCTTCCTGCCCGGCTTCCCCTTCAGCGCTGCCGCGGCCGCAGCCTTTGCGGCCGGCCCATTGACCGCGCAGTTGTGGCTGGTGCCCAATGCGCCGCACCACCCGCAGGGCGACTTCGGCATCACGCCGGCCGGCCTGGCCAGCCACACGGCAAGCCCAAAACGCACCTGGGCCAGCGTGGGCCTGTTCCGCGCCGGCATGTTCGCCGGCATCGCGCCGGGCACACGCCTGGCCTTGCGCCCGCTGCTCGAACGCGAACTGGCGGCCGGCCGCCTGGGTGCCTGCCCCTGGGACGGCGCCTGGACGGATGTGGGCACGCTGGAACGCCTGGCGGCCTTGAACCCCTGAAGCAGCTACGGCGGCTTGAGCTGTTCGAGCAGCGTCACGAATGCTTGCACGCACGCGTGCTGCTGCGAGTCAGGCCGCAGCAGCGCGTGCCAGCGCCGCGGCAACGGCAGGCCCGGCAGGCGCAGGGCGTGCAGGCCCTCACCGTCTTGCGTGGGCAGCGCGTGGCCCGACACCAGCGCCACGCCCACGCCAGCCGCCACCGCCTGGCGCAGCGCCTCATTCGAGCTGAGTTCGACCTCCTGGCGTGGGCGCCGGCCTCGCGCGGCGAACAGTTCTTCAGCACTTTGGCGCAGGGCCGAGCCGGGCTCGCGCAGCAAGAAGGTCTCGTCCAGCACCTCGGCCCAAGCCGGCGCCGCGCTGGCTGCGGCCAGGCGATGCGACGCGCCCACGCACAGCGCCAGCGGGTGGGGCCACAGCGGGCGCAGGCCGGGCCCGCTTTGGGTATGCAGGCCAGCGGGCAGGCGGCGCGCAAGCAAATGCGGCTCTGCCACTTTGCTTGATCCCCCAGGGGGCCGGCCGGCTTTGGCCGGCCTTGGGGCACTGATCACCACCACGTCGTCCAGCCCGGCGGCATGGCGGCGGCACAGCTCGGCATGGTTGTGCACGTGCAGGCTCACGTCCACTTGCGGCCATGCACAGGCGAAAGGCGCCAGCACGGCGGCGGCGAAGGCGGCATGCGTGCCCACGGCCACGCTCAGGCGCTGGCGCGCGCCACCGGCCTGTCGCAGCGGGGTCAGTGCTGCGTCGGCGCGGGCCAGGGCGTCGAACACGTCTTGTGCCACGCGCCGCAACACATGCGCTGCCGGCGTGGGCACCATGCGCCGGCCTTGCGGCTCGAACAGCGGCAAGCCCATGGCATCAGACAGCTTGCGCACATGGCCCGAGACGGTGGGCTGGGCCATGTGCAGCGCCTGTGCGGCATCGGCAAAGCTGCCCAGCCGCATGATGGCGTCGAACGCCGCGAGCTGGGGCAAGGTGCCGTGGCGCCACAAGCGCCGGGCGGAAACGGGGGCGACAACGGTTGACATGAGCCACCTCTTTGCCAGTAGGCGCTGCATGGGTGGTGCAACGCCTGGGTTTGCCGAACAACGGCGCCGCGACGGCACGGCGCCCCTTGATGGCAAAGGTCTGGCTCGGCGATGCTTGGGCGCACCACCCTTTGGAGCCGGGGCGGCGCACCGCCCGGATTGACGACCCCAAAACTGCCTGGCCGCGGGCCAGGCTAGAACTACTCCCGCTTTGCAGCGCCGTTTATAGCGCAAGCGGCATCCTGCGCACCGTGCGCTTCACCGCACATTGCCCATAATTGGCCGGGGTTTCGATCGCGTTTCGCGATGCATGGCATTGCAACTCGCAACTTTTCAGCCACGCCCAGGCCGGCCAGGATGCAGTCATTGCCTGAAGCTGAAGAGCACCCACCATGGAACCCACTGCCTTCCTCACCGCCCTGGCCGCCATCGTCATGATCGACCTCGTGCTGGCCGGCGACAACGCCATCGTCATCGCTCTGGCCGCGCGCGCGCTGCCGGTTGAGTTGCAGCGCCGGGCGGTGATCTGGGGTGCGGCGGGCGCGATCGTCGTGCGCGCTGCGATGACCGTGGTGGTGGTCTGGCTGCTGCAGGTGCCGGGCCTGTTGCTGGCCGGCGGCCTGATGTTGGTGTGGATCGCCTACAGCCTGCTCAAGCCGCAGCCCGCCACGACTGAACACGCCGGCCCGGCGGCCACCACCTTCTGGGCCGCCATGCGCACCATCGTCATCGCCGACGCCGTGATGGGCCTGGACAACGTGCTGGCCGTGGCCGGCGCCGCCCCCCGCAGCTACCTGCTGGTGGTGCTGGGCTGGTTGTTCAGCGTGCCCATCGTGGTGTGGGGCAGCACGCGGGTGGTGTAGGTCGGTG
>JANMYI010000518.1:0-2463 GCA_031381955.1 Burkholderiales bacterium | reverse complement strand
AAGGCGATGGCCTCGCGGCTGAAGATCTTGTCGCCGATGGGCTTGTCCAGCAGGTTGCCATGGGGCAGGCAGATCGACTGCCCGGCATGTTGGTAGAGGATGCGCTTGGCTTTGAGCAACAGCGTCTTGCCGAAGCCCTTGGTGCCGATGACGATGAACTTGTCTTCGCGGTCAGGCGCGAGAAAGGCCTCGATCTCCGGCGTGCGATGCAGCAGCGACTCATCAAAGTCCTCCGCGACACGGATGTCGTCGGCATCCACCGTCCATGCTCGCATCTGGTCTCCCCGCTGTGTGCCGCGCGTCCCACTTATCAGGAAGTATGCGCTGCCTCGGTGGGCCTGGCGCGAAGCAACAGGTCTGGGCGCGCTTAGCGCATCCCGAAACCATAGATGTTCAGCGCCTGCGCAAATTCACGCGGCGCGGCGCGCGCGTATTGCGGCGGCGGCTTGACCTGCGCACCCAACTCGGCCGCGGCGCGCCAGGCCCAGCGCGGGTTCCACAGCATGGCGCGCGCCAGCGCCACCAGGTCAGCCTGGCCATTGGCCACGATGTCTTGCGCCTGGTGCGGCTCGGTGATCAGGCCCACCGCCATCACCGTCATGCCGCTGGCACGTTTTATTTGCTCTGCCAGATGCACCTGGTAGCCAGGCTTGAGCGCGATGCGTTGCTGGCCGGAGATGCCGGCCGAAGACACGTCGATCCAATCGCAACCACGCGCCTGCAATTCGGTGGCAAAGACGATGGCCTCGTCGACCGTCCAGCTCGGCCGCGCGGTGTGTTCCAGCCAATCGGTGGCCGAGATGCGCACGCCCAGCGGCTTGGGCCCAGGCCAGGCGGCGCGCACGGCATCGAACACCTGCAAGGGCCACCGCATGCGGTTGGCCAGGCTGCCGCCAAAGGCATCTTGCCGCTGGTTGGAAACGGGTGACAAGAACTCGTGCAGCAAGTAGCCGTGGGCGGCATGCAGCTCCAGCGCATCCACCCCCAGGCGTTCGGCACGCTGCGTGGTGGCCACGAAGTCGGCCAGTGCCTGCGCCATGTCGGCCTCGTTCATGGCGCGCGGCGCCTGCTCGTCTTCGCGGTGCGGCACGGCGCTGGGCGCCACGGCTTGCCAGCCACCGGCCTGCAACGCGATCTGTTGGCCGCCGAGCCACGGCGCGGCGCTGCTGGCCTTGCGCCCGGCGTGGGCGATCTGCATGCCGATGGCGCCTTGGGCATGCGGGCGAATGGCGTGCAGCACGCGCGCCAGCGCCGCTTCGCAAGCATCGTCATACAAGCCCAGGCAGCCTGGCGTGATGCGGCCTACGGCGTTCACCGCCGTGGCTTCGATGAAGGTCAGCGCCGCGCCGCCTTGCACCATTTGGCCCAGGTGGATCACATGCCAATCGGTGGCGCGGCCCTGCTCGGCGGAGTACTGGCACATGGGCGAAACGACGATGCGGTTGGCCAACTGCAAACTGCGCAGGACAAAGGGTTGGAACAGGGCGCTCTGGGTGGGCATGGGGGTGCAGTTTGCGGTTTGATGGTCGAGGCGCCATGCTATCTTCGCCGGCTCGGCTGCCGCACCGCGCCGCACCGCAACTTCACTCACCAGCCTTCACCAACGAGCAACTCCATGAGCTACGACATCGATCTTTCCGGCCGCGTGGCCTTCGTCACGGGTGCGTCCAGCGGCCTGGGCGCGCAGTTCGCGCGCACGCTGTCGCGCGCCGGTGCCGGCGTGGTGCTGGCCGCCCGCCGCATGGAGCGGCTGAAGACCTTGCGCGCAGAACTCGAAGCCGAGGGCGGCGACGCGCACGTGGTGGCACTCGACGTGACCGACCGCGACAGCATCAGCTCCGCCGTGGCGCACGCCGAAACCGAGATGGGCACGATCGACATCTTGGTCAACAACTCCGGCGTGGGCGCCTCACACAAGTTGGTGGATGTGAAGCCCGAAGACTACGACCACATCATGAACACCAACACCCGCGGCGCCTTCTTCGTGGCGCAGGAGGTGGGCAAACGCATGATCGCGCGCTCGCAGGGCGCCGCGCCGGGCACCTTCACGGGCGGGCGCATCGTCAATGTGGCGTCGATGGCCGGGCTGCGCGTCGTGCCGCAGATCGGCGTGTACGCCATGAGCAAGGCCGCGGTGATTCACATGACGCGTGCCATGGCCTTGGAATGGGGGCGTTACGGCATCAACGTGAATGCGCTCTGCCCGGGCTACATCGACACCGAAATCAACCACGAGCATTGGCAAACCGAGGCCGGCCAGAAGCTGGTGCAGATGCTGCCCAGGAAACGCGTCGGCAAGCCGCAGGACCTGGATGCCGCGCTGATGATGCTGTGCGCCAATCAAAGCCATTTCGTCAATGGGGCGGTGCTTGCCGTGGACGACGGATTCGGGGTATGAGTGTCCCTGGACGCCTGTGGCGTCGTCCCCAGGGGCCGGCACGGGCCCCTTTGTGGCCCTTGGGA
>JANMYI010000503.1:0-6609 GCA_031381955.1 Burkholderiales bacterium | reverse complement strand
AGCGCAAGCGGCGGATCAGGCTCGACGTATCGCGCCGCCCGCCGCCCTGGGCCTGCAAGTCGGCATAGAACTGGTCGACCAGCGCGGTGACGGGCAGGCGCGCGCCGTTGCGTCGCGCTTCGTCGAGCACCAGCCCCAGGTCCTTGCGCATCCAGTCCACCGCGAAGCCGAAGTCGAACTGGTCGTCGGCCATGGTGGCGCCGCGGTTGTCGAGCTGCCAGCTTTGCGCCGCGCCCTTGCCGATCACTTCCAGCACCTGCTTAATGTCCAGCCCGGCGCGCTGGCCAAAGGCAATGCCTTCGGCCAAGCCCTGCACCAGGCCGGCAATGCAGATCTGGTTGACCATCTTGGCCAATTGCCCGGCGCCGCTGCCGCCCAGCAAGGTAACGGCGCGCGAGTACGCCAGGGCCACCGGCTTCATGGCCGCGAACGCCGCGGCGGCGCCGCCGCACATCACCGTCAACATGCCGTTCACGGCACCGGCCTGGCCGCCCGAAACGGGCGCGTCCACAAAGCCCATTCCCTTGCCAGCGGCGACTGCGGCGAGTTCACGTGCCACTTCGGCCGAAGCCGTGGTGTGATCGACCAACACCGCGCCGGCCTGCATGCCGGCCAAGGCGCCTGAGTCGCCTAACACCACGCTGCACAGGTCAGCGTCGTTGCCGACGCAGGCGAACACGAAGTCGGCGCCCGCCGCAGCGGCGGCCGGTGTGAGCGCACTGGCGCCTGGGTACTCGGCCAGCCAGGCCGCCGCCTTGGCCGCGCTGCGGTTGTAGACCGTCACGCTGTGGCCGGCGCGCGCCAGGTGGCCGGCCATGGGGTAGCCCATCACGCCCAGGCCGAGGAAGGCCACTTTGCGTGCAGGAACGGGGTCGTAGGTCTTGATCATTGGGCCTGTGCCTTGAGGAGAAGGCGCCGATGATGCCAAAGACCAGCCGCCGGGTGGTCGCGCCCGGTCGGCGGGCTAAACAATCGTCAGGTGCTCGGTGCCCGAGGCCAGGTCGGGGTTGCGCGCGCGGTGGCTGTGCAGCTTGATCTGCAAGCGCAGGTCGTTCACCGAGTCAGCATTGCGCAGCGCGTCGTCGTAGCTCACCGTGTTGGCTTCGTACAGGTCGAACAGGGCCTGGTCGAAGGTCTGCATGCCGAGTTCGCGCGAACGCTTCATCAGCTCCTTGATCTCGCCCACCTCGCCCTTGAAGATCATGTCGCTGATCAGCGGCGTGTTGAGCAGCACTTCCACCGCGGCCACGCGGCCCTTGCCGTCCTGGTGCGGCAACAAGCGTTGTGACACCAGCGACTTCAGGTTCAAGGACAGATCCATCAACAATTGCGCGCGCCGCTCTTCGGGGAAGAAGTTGATGATGCGATCCAGCGCCTGGTTGGCGCTGTTGGCGTGCAGCGTGGCCATGCACAGGTGGCCGGTTTCGGCGAACGAGACGGCGTGCTCCATGGTTTCGCGGTCGCGCAGCTCGCCCATCAGAATGACATCGGGCGCCTGGCGCAGGGTGTTCTTCAGCGCCTGCTCCCAGCCGTCGGTGTCGATACCCACTTCGCGCTGGGTGATGATGCAATTCTTGTGCGGGTGCACGAACTCCACCGGGTCTTCAATGGTGATGATGTGCCCGTAGGAGTGTTCGTTGCGGTGATCGACCATCGCCGCCAGCGAGGTGCTCTTGCCCGAGCCCGTGGCGCCCACGAAGATCACCAGGCCGCGCTTGGTCAGCGCCACTTCCTTCAGCACCTTGGGCAGCTTCAGGCCGTCAATGGTGGGCAAGACAGCCGGGATGGTGCGGAACACCAGGCCCACGTGCCCCTGTTGCATGAAGGCGTTGACGCGAAACCGCCCCACACCCTGCGGCGAGATGGCGAAATTGCATTCCTTGGTGCGCTCGAATTCGGCGCCCTGTTTGTCGTTCATCACCGCGCGCGCGAGCTGCATGGTGTGCTGGCCGGTCAGCGGCTGCGGGCTGACCTTGTTGACCTTGCCGTCGACCTTGATGGCGGGCGGAAAGTCGGCGGTGAGGAACAGGTCGGAGCCGCCGCGCGCCACCATCAGGCGCAGCAGGTCGCTGACGAATTTCGAGGCTTGGTCGCGTTCCATGGATCGTTAACTCACCCCGGGAAGTTCTCTGGAAACTTGGCCTTCGAGCGGGCCTCGGCCGGCGAGATGATATTGCGCCGCACCAGCTCAGACAAATTCTGGTCGAGCGTGATCATGCCCATGGCCTGGCCGGTTTGAATCGACGAATACATCTGCGCAATCTTGTTCTCGCGGATCAGGTTCTTGATGGCCGAGGTGGCGATCATGATTTCATGCGCCGCCGCGCGGCCCGAGCCGTCTTTGAGTTTGCACAGCGTCTGCGAGATCACCGCGATGAGTGACTCCGACAGCATCGCGCGCACCATGTCTTTCTCGGCCGCGGGGAAGACATCCACCACGCGGTCGATCGTCTTGGCCGCGCTGCTGGTGTGCAGCGTGCCGAACACCATGTGGCCGGTCTCGGCCGCGGTGAGCGCCAGGCGGATGGTTTCCAGGTCGCGCATTTCGCCCACCAAGATGGCGTCCGGGTCTTCGCGCAGCGCCGAACGCAGCGCGTTGTTGAAGCTCAGCGTGTGCGGCCCCACCTCGCGCTGGTTGACCAGGCATTTCTTGCTCTCGTGCACGAATTCGATCGGGTCTTCCACCGTCAGCACATGGCCGTACTCGTTTTCGTTCAGGTGGTTGACCATGCCGGCCAGCGTGGTGCTCTTGCCCGAACCGGTGGGGCCGGTCACCAACACCAGGCCGCGCGGCTTGAGGGCCAGGTCGGCAAAGATCTTGGGCGCGTTGAGTTGCTCCAGGCTCAGGATCTTGCTCGGGATGGTGCGGAACACCGCGCCTGCGCCACGGTTTTGGTTGAACGCGTTGACGCGAAACCGCGCCAGGCCCTGGATCTCGAAGCTGAAGTCGACTTCCAGCGCGTCTTCATAGTGCTTGCGCTGGGCGTCGTTCATGATGTCGTAGATCATCGAATGAACCTGCTTGTGGTCCATCGGCTCCACGTTGATGCGCCGCACGTCGCCATGCACGCGAATCATCGGCGGCAGGCCGGCTGACAAGTGCAAGTCAGAAGCCTTGTTCTTGACCGAGAAGGCCAGCAGTTGGGTGATGTCCATATCGATGCGGCCGTCCCTTGGCGTGTAGCTCGGCGTTAAGCTCGGGCGATTATGGCCAGCATCGAAAGCCAGTTACAGCGGGTTGAAACGCGCCTAAGCCAGGCCTGTTCCGCGCATGGGCGGCTGCGCGCCCAGGTGCTGTTGCTCGCCGTGAGCAAGACCTTTGGTGCGGCCGCCGTGCGCGAGGCGGTTGCCGCGGGCCAGCACGCCTTCGGCGAAAACTATGTGCAAGAAGCCCTGGCCAAGATGGCCGAGCTGGTGGATTTGCGCGCACAACTGAGCTGGCACTTGATCGGCCCGCTGCAAAGCAACAAGACCAGCGCCGTGGCCGAAGCCTTCGACTGGGTGCACACCGTCGACCGCCTGAAGATCGCGCAGCGCCTGGCGCAAGCCCGCCCGGCCGCGCTGGAGCCGCTGCAGTTGTGTATTCAGGTCAACCTCAGCGGCGAAGCCAGCAAGGGCGGCGTGGCGCCGGGCGAGGTGCTGGCGCTGGCGCTGGCCGTGCACGCGCTGCCGCGCGAGCGCGTGCGCCTGCGCGGGCTGATGAGCATCCCCGAGCCCACCAGCGACATTCAGGCCCAGCGCGCACCGCACCGCCAACTGCACGACCTGCTCGCGGCGTTGAATCAACAAGGCCTGGGGTTGGACACCTTGTCGATGGGCATGAGCGCCGACCTGGAGGCCGCCGTGGCCGAAGGTGCGACCATCGTGCGCGTGGGCACCGCCATTTTTGGCGCGCGCTGAGCAGCCGTTGGCGGACGTTTTCCTGGCGCCGGTTCACTTGCGATGACCACAGCGCGCAGCCGGGCAAATGGGCTTTGATTGGCGTCGCCGCAAGGCGGCCAAAACGCCCAAGCCAGCCGCGAGCAGCCACACCGTGCCGGGCTCGGGTATGGCAGGCAACACCGCCGTGGCGCCGTTGGCGGCAATGAACATTTCCAAGTTGCCATCCATGGGCAGGGCGGTGCGGTTAACGAAGCTCACGCTGAACAAGCGGTCGCTCATGCTGTGTGCCTGGCCGGTTGCGCTGTATTGGCCGGCAGCATCCAAACCCACCAGCAGGTGGACCTCATCGGTGCTTCCCTGGAAACCGGGGCCGCCATCGGCGCACGGGCCACCCAGCCACAGCCGCACGTAGAGGTCTGCCCATTCCGAACCACCGACCGTGGTTTGCAGGGCCGCGTTGGACAAGCCGCTGACCACGAGCCGGGTGTTTGGCGACAAAGTGAAGTTGCTGCGGTCGCCAGCGCGCGGCGCCAGCACCCCGGCGTAGAACGAGCCCGGGCTGAGCGCCGCCCCGCCAGCCTGCATGAAGCTGCCTTCGAAGGCACCGCTGCCACGCAGGATGGCGGCCGCACTCACGCCACCGACAACCGCGCTGCGGGCGGCGGGTTCGAACAGCGAGCTGCCGAAATGGTCGCTGTACGCGCTGCGCGCACCGATGGCCTCGGCATAAATCAAGTTGTCTTCCAAGCCGCGGGAAGAAAAGCTCAGGCTGGGCGCCCTACCGTCCGCCAGGTCAAGGTCGGTCAGTTCGGCGCGCAAGCTGCCCAGGCTAACGGTTGACATCACCGCGGGTTGTGCGGTGGGGCTCAGCGCCATGCACGCCAGCCAGGTGATCACGCCGGCCAGCCCGTTGTGCCGTTTCACTGCCCACCTGCCGCACGACGCGCCGAGGTGAAAGCGGGGCGCGCGGGTGCGCCATGCCCAAACTGGGTTGTTCAATCCAGTTTCAACCCCAGGCGCGTGATGATCGCGCCCCAGCGTTGGGTGTCGGCTTCAACCACCCGTTTGAAGTCAGCCACGCTGCCGCCCACCACCGTCAGGCCTTGGGCATCCATGGCGGCCTTGATACTGGCGTCTTGCAGCGCCGCGTTGACGTCGGCGTTGATCCGCTGCAACACGCTGTCAGGTGTGCCGGCCGGCGCAAACAGGCCGTTCCAGGCCAGCGACTCCACGCCCGCGGCGCCGGCCTGCGCCAGCGTGGGCAGCTCCTTCAATGAGTCAGGCCGCTGGCTCGAACTCACCGCCAGCAGGCGCACCTTGCCCGAGCGCACATGGGCCAGCAGCGCGGGGGCAACCATGAAGGTGGCGTCGGCCTCGCCCTGGGCCACCGCCATGGCCGCGGGTGGCGAGCCGTTGAAGGGAATGTGCGTGGCCTGCACGCCGGTTTCGGCCAGGAAGAGTTCCATCGTCAAGTGCGCTGAGCTGCCGTTGCCCAGCGACGAATAATTCACCCGGCCGGCCTGCGCCTTGGCCCAGGCGATGAACTCGGCCACGGTTCGGGCCGGCACTTTCTCGGCGTTCACCGCCAGCACATTGGGCTGGCTGGTGGTCATCACCACCGGGGCCAAATCTTTGGCCGGGTCGTACGGCATCTTGCGATACAGAAACGGCGCAAAGGCCACCGGGCCGTTGAAGCCGATGCCCAGCGTGTGGCCGTCGGGCGCGGCCTTGGCCACCACGTCCATGCCCAGCATGCCGCCGGCGCCGGGCTTGTTTTCCACCAGCCAGGCCTGGCCCCACCGGTCCTTTAACTTCTCGCCCAACAGGCGCACGATGATGTCCAGCGAGCTGCCGGCAGGCGCCGGCACGATCATGCGCACCGGTTTGGTGGGCCAGGTCTGGGCCTGGGCGGCGTCAAGCAACAGGGCCAGCACAGCGGCGGCGACGAAGGTTCTGCGTTGCATGGTGAGCAATGTGGCGTGTGCGGAGAACGCAATCTTACGAACAAGCTGCTGGCTACACTGAACTCATGAGCCTGCCCGGCCGCCCGAAAGGCGAGTACCGCAGCGCGCAGCACGAAGGGACTTCTGTGAACACCGAGCGCATTGCATTCATCGGCGGCGGCAACATGGCCAGCGCCTTGATCGGCGGGTTGATGAAATGCGCCGCAGGGGCGCCTGGGAAAGACGCCGCCACGGCGCCGGGCTTGATCGTCGTGGAGCCCGCGGCGGCGCAGCGCGAAGCCCTGCAGCAGCGCTTCGGCATCGAGGCCCTGGCCGCGCCCGACGCCAGCCTGGCCACGGCAGCCACCGTGGTGTGGGCCGTCAAGCCGCAGCTCTTTGCCCAGGCCGCCGCCCCATGCGCCGCCTATGTGGCCGGCGCGCTGCACCTGAGCGTGATGGCCGGCATCCGCAGCGAGCGCATCGTTGCGGCCACCGGCGCGAGCGCAGTGGTGCGCAGCATGCCCAACACGCCGGCGCTCATCGGCCAGGGCATTGCCGGGTTGTATGCGCGCGCCGGCGTGAGCCCGGCGCAGCGCGCGCTGGTCGAGCACATTCTGGCGCCCACCGGCACGCTGCTGTGGGTGGATCGCGAAGACGACCTGGACGCCGTGACGGCGCTGTCAGGCTCCGGCCCGGCCTATGTGTTCTTCTTCATCGAAGCCATGATCGACGCCGCCCAAGCCATGGGCCTGAGCGCCGAGCAAGGCCGCGCCCTGGCGCTGGC
>JANMYI010000488.1:0-3085 GCA_031381955.1 Burkholderiales bacterium | reverse complement strand
AGAAGACCTGATCACGCCGACTGACTTGGTGGTCACGCTCAGCCACACGGGCTACATCAAAAGCCAGCCGCTCACCGAATACCGCGCGCAGCGCCGCGGCGGCCGCGGCAAGCAGGCGGCGCAGACCAAGGCCGACGACTGGATCGACCAGCTGTTCATTGCCAACACGCACGACTGGATCCTGTGCTTCAGCAACCGCGGCCGGGTGTATTGGCTCAAGGTGTGGGAAGTGCCGCAGGCCGGGCGTGCCAGCCGCGGCCGGCCCATCGTCAACATGTTCCCCCTGCTGGCCGACGAAAAGATCAATGTCGTGCTGCCTCTTACAGGCGAGTTCCGCCGCTTTCCCGGCGACCAGTTCATCTTCATGGCCACGGTGCTGGGCACGGTGAAGAAGACCTCGCTCGATGAATTCAGCAACCCACGCAAGGCCGGCATCATTGCGGTTGACCTCGACCCCGGTGATCAACTCATCGGCGCCGCGCTCACCGACGGCATGCATGACGTGATGCTGTTCAGCGACGGCGGCAAGGCGGTGCGTTTCGATGAGGACGATGTGCGTGCGGTGGGCCGCCAGGCACGCGGTGTGCGCGGCATGGCGCTCGACGACGGCCAGCGCCTGATCGCCATGCTGGTGGCCGAAGACGAATCGCAAAGCGTGCTCACCGCCACCGAGAACGGTTTTGGCAAGCGCACCAGCATTCTTGAATACACGCGCCACGGCCGCGGCACCAAAGGCATGATCGCCATCCAGCAAACCGAACGTAACGGCCGCGTCGTGGCCGCTACGCTGGTGCGCGCGGCTGACGAGATCATGCTCATCACTGACAAGGGCGTGCTGGTGCGCACGCGGGTCAGCGAGATCCGCGAACTCGGCCGCGCCACGCAAGGCGTGACCTTGATTGCGCTGGACGGTGGCGACAAGCTTTCCGGCCTCCAGCGCATAGTTGAAAACGACGCCAATGGCGAAACCGAACCCGATGCTGCCGGCCTGCCCGGCGATGAAAGCGCTTGAATGTTGAAAAACGCCGTGCTGGTATTGCTGCATCTGTGGGCGCTGGCCAGCCCGTTCGCTGCAAACGCCCAGGCGCCGGCCGTGCCGGCTGCGAAAAAGGAATTGGTGGCCAAGCTGCTGCAACTGCAACAGCCCGGCATCGAAGGCCTGGCGCGCACGCTGGTTGAACAACCGGTGCACCAGATGATGCAGCAGGTGGGCCTGATGGTGCAGCAGCGCGTGCCGGCGGACAAACGCGAAGCCATGGGCCAGGCGATCCAGGGTGATGTGAAGAAATATCTCGATGAAGCCTTCCCCATCGTGCGCGACAGCGCGGTGAAGCTGGCGCCATCAACCATCGGTGCGCTGCTTGAAGAAAAGTTCAGCGAAGACGAACTCAAGCAATTGGTCGCCATTCTTGAGTCGCCGGTGCAGAAAAAATTCCAGCAGTTGGGCGGCGACATGCAGCGCAGCTTGACCGAAAAACTGGTGGCCGAAAGCCGCGCCGCCGTGCAGCCCAAGCTGGCGGCACTTGAAAAGGCTGTGGCCGGGCGCATCGGCCCGCCCGCCAAACCGGCTGGCGCCGGCAGCGCAGCGAAAAAGCCCTGAAATGGAGCGCCCGGCCGCATCATTGCCCGAGCTGCGCGCACAGATTGACAGCGCCGACCGCGAGCTGCTGGCGCTGCTCAACCGCCGCGCCGCGCTGGCCTTGGAAGTGGGCGATTTGAAGAAGGCCGAAGGCTCGGCCGTGTTTCGCCCCGAGCGCGAGGCCCAGGTCATCGAAGGGCTGAAGGCGGCCAATATCGGGCCGCTGAGCAGCGCCAGCATTGGCCCCATCTGGCGCGAAATCATGTCGGCCTGCCGCGCACTCGAAAGCCCGCTGCGCGTGGCCTACCTCGGCCCAGCCGGCACATTCAGCGAAGAGGCCGCGCTGGCGTACTTCGGCGCGTCGATCGAGCGCGTGCCCTGCGCCAGCTTCGACGAAGTTTTTCGCAGCGCCACCGCCGGCGCCGCGGACTTTGCCGTGGTGCCGGTTGAAAATTCCACCGAAGGCGTGGTCGCGCGTTCGCTCGATCTGTTCTTGCACACGCCGCTGTCCATCGTGGGTGAAACCAGCCTGCTGGTGCGCCACAACTTGCTTCGCCGCGTGCCTGGCCAAACAGGCCTCAGCGCGGTGGTGGCCCACTCCCAAGCGCTGGCGCAATGCCAGGGCTGGCTGAATCAACACCTGCCGCAAGTTGAACGCCGCCCGGTGGCCAGCAATGCCGAAGGTGCGCGCCTGGCGGCGCTTGACGACTCGCTCGCCGCCCTGGCTGGGTTACGCGCCGCCGGCGAGTACGGCCTGCACGTCGTGGCGCCGGCGATTCAAGACGATGCCCACAACCGCACCCGCTTTGCCGTGCTCGCCCACCCTGAACGCCAACCCTTGCCCGCACCCAGCGGGCGCGATTGCACCAGCCTGGTGGTTTCAGTGCCCAACCGCCCGGGCGCCGTGCACGACATGCTCGTGCCGCTGAAGGAAAACGGCGTGTCGATGACGCGCTTCGAATCGCGCCCGGCGCGTTCGGGTCAGTGGGAGTACTACTTTTACGTTGACCTAGAAGGCCACCCGCAGCAGCCGCATGTGGCCGCGGCGCTGGCCGAACTGCGCGCCGCCTGCGCGTTCTTCAAGCTGCTGGGCGCCTACCCGGTGGATGCCTCGTGAGGCGGCTGCCCACAACAACACCAGGCCAGCGCTGCCTGAACGCCAAGGTGCGCTGATGTTCAACCAACTCGGCGTCATCGGTTGCGGCTTGATGGGCGGCTCGTTCGCGCTGGCCTTGAAGCGCGGCGGCCTGGTCAAGCGCGTGGTGGGCTACAGCAAGTCACCCTCGACCACCGAAAAGGCCAAAAGGCTGGGCGTGATCGATGACATCGCCGAGTCGGCCCTGCAGGCCGTGTCGGGCTCTGACATCGTCTTGCTTGCCGTGCCCGTCTCTGCCACCGAAACCACGTTTCGCGCCATCCGCCACCTCATCGAACCCGATGTCTTGTTGATGGACGTGGGCAGCACCAAGCGCGATGTGGTCGACGCCGCCCGCCGCGCCTTGCGCG
>JANMYI010000444.1:0-14971 GCA_031381955.1 Burkholderiales bacterium | reverse complement strand
GGTGCGGATATTGGTCGAGCCGCGCCTCAGCCGCCGGGATGCCGGTTTCCTGCAACAGCATGGCCGCGCGCGCGCGGGCTTGCACATTGCTCAGGCCCAGGTGCGTCTGGATGGTTTCTATCAACTGCCGGCCAACGGTGTGCAGCGGGTTCAGCGAAGTGAGCGGGTCTTGGAAGATGGCACCGATGCGCCGGCCTCGAATGGCGCGCATGGCGGCAGGCGGCAGGTTGTCAATGCGCTGGCCTTCGAGCCAGATTTCGCCGCCGGCAATGCGCCCGGGTGGCTCCAGCAGGCCGATGATGGCCGCGCCGGTGAGCGACTTGCCGGCGCCCGATTCACCCACCACGCCGAGCACTTCACCGGCAGCGATGTCGAACGACACATCGTCAATCGCCAGCAGCGTGCCGCGCCGGGTGGGGAATTCCACCCGCAGGTTCTTCACTTCAAGCAGCGGCGTCGTCATCTCACCGTAACCGCGGGTTGAGTGCGTCACGCAGCCAGTCGCCGAGCAGGTTCACGCTCAGGGCGATCAGGATCAGCATGATCCCGGGGAAGATGGCGATCCACCATTCACCGGAAAACAGGAAGTCGTTGCCGATGCGGATCAAGGTGCCCAGCGACGGCGATGTAGGCGGCACGCCCACGCCGAGGAACGACAGCGTGGCCTCGGTGATGATCGCCGCGGCGACTTGAATGGTGGCCAGCACCAGCACCGGCCCCAGCACATTGGGCAGCACATGGTGGGCCATGATGCGATGCGGCGGCACGCCGATGACGCGCGCGGCCTGCACATATTCCTTGTTGCGCTCCACCAGCGTGGAGCCGCGCACCGTGCGTGCATAGGGCACCCAGCCGCTGAGCGAGATGGCCACGATCAGCACGCCGAAGGCCAGCGTGTTGTCGGCATTCGGGAACATGGCGCGCGCCACGCCGAAGATGAGCAGGGCGATGAGGATCGACGGGAACGACAGCATCACGTCGCAAACACGCATGATGAAGGTGTCGGTACGCCCACCCACGAAACCTGAGAGCAGCCCCAGGCCCACGCCGACAAACATCGACACGATCACCGACGCCAGGCCCACTAACAGCGAGATGCGTGCGCCATACATCAGCGCTGAGAGCATGTCGCGGCCCTGGTCGTCGGTGCCGAGCAAGTATGTGGACTTGCCGCCTTCGAGCCAGGCCGGTGGCAGGCGCGAATCATTGAGTTCAACCGTGGCCAGATCGAACGGGTTGTGCGGTGCCACCCAGCCCGCGAAGACCGCACAGAACACGCAGATAAAGGCGATGACCGAGGCCACGATGGCCATCGGCGAATTCTTGTAGCTGTGCCAGACGTCGCCATCGAGGAAACGCGCCAGGGCACTGGGTGCCACGGTGGTGTTCACGGTGCGCGCTTCAACGTCCATGGGCTGCTCAGTGGGCCGGCGCGCTGGACTCCACGCGCAGGCGCGGGTCCACGGCAAAGTACAGCAAGTCGACCACCAGGTTGATGACCACGAAGATCAGCGCCACCAGGCAAAGGTAGGCGGCCATCACCGGCACATCGGCAAACTGCACCGCCTGAATGAACAGCAGGCCCATGCCGGGCCACTGGAAGACGGTTTCGGTGATGATGGCGAAAGCAATCAAACCACCGAGCTGCAAGCCGGTGATGGTGAGCACCGGTACCAGCGTATTGCGCAGGGCGTGGCTGAAGTACACCGCGCGGTCGCTCAGGCCGCGGGCGCGGGCGAACTTGATGTAGTCGGTGCGCAGCACTTCGAGCATTTCAGAACGCACCAGGCGCAGGATCAGTGCAAGCTGGAAGATTGACAGCGTGAGCGCGGGCAGGATGAGGTGCTTCAAGCCATCCACGGTGAGCAGCCCGGTATGCCAGCCGCCCAGCGCCACCACGTCGCCACGGCCGAAGCTGGGCAGCCACTTGAGCACCACTGAAAACAGCAGGATCAACAGGATGCCGATCAAGAAGACCGGCAATGAGACGCCGAGCAGTGACACCGTCATCACCACCTGCGACGAGAAACGGCCCCGCCGCAGCGCGGCGTAAACGCCCAGTGGAATGCCCACCGCCAAGGCAATGACGGCGGCGCAGAAAGCCAGCTCCAGCGTTGCCGGCAAGCGCTCGACAATCAGCGACGACACCTTGCGCCCCTGGCGCAGGCTCAGGCCGAAGTCACCGCGCACGGCATTGCCCACGAAGCGCGCGAACTGAACGGGAAAGGGTTCATCAAGCCCCAGGTCTTTGCGCAGTTGTTCGCGCTGGTCTTGCGTCGCGTCCTGGCCCAGCATGTTGGACACCGGGTCACCTACATGCTGGAACAGCATGAAGGCAATGAAGGCCACGGTGAGCATCACCACCAGGGCCTGAACAAGACGACGAAGAATGAAAACCAGCATGCAGCAGGGGATTCAGCGGTGGCAGCGCCCAAGCGTGGGCGCTGTGTGATGATCGCGCGCCAGCTGGAGCAGCAGGAAAAGGAAAACGTGGGTCACGTTGTCACCTGGGGTACAGGTTCTCACGTCCGCGCAAACAAAAAAAGGCCACCTTGCGGTGGCCTTTCGGTTCGGTGATGGCGGGCCAGTGTGGCCCGCCAGCCGAGATCAGAAAGCGTGACGAACGCCGAAGTCGATGCCGCGCGACGACTTGCCCAGGGCGTTGGCAGCACCAGCACCGATGGTGAAGTTGGCACCGGCCTTGTTGGAAACACGTGAGTAGTCGGTGTACAGCGCGGTACGCTTGGACAGGTTGTAGATGTAACCCACGGCGAACTGGTTGGCGTCGATGGTGTCGAAGCCGGTGCCCTTTTCGTCGCTGCGGGTGAAGCCCAGGCGGATTTCCGACTGGCCCAAAGGCATGTTCATGCCCAGGTGCAGCAGGTTTTCCTTGCGGCCGTTGACGCTGGCCTTGCTGACGTTGTAGTAGCCCTTGAAGGTGGCGAAACCGGCGTTGAACGAACCACCGATGTTGCTCATCTTGAAGGTCTGACCAGCGGCTACCTTGGTGCTGCCAGCAGCGACAGCCACGTTCACCGGGCCGGCGGCCCAGCCGAAGCGGAAGCTGGTGTGCTTGTTGAAGCCGTTGGTCAGGGTGGTGTTCTCACCAGCCGAAACCATCACCTGGCCGTACAGACCACCCAGGTTGGTGGGCAGGTTGTATTCGATCGAGTTGTCAGCGCGCACGAAGGTGCCGGCAAAGGTACCCAGGCCGTTCGCAGCGGCAGCCGAGATGTTCAGCGAGCTGCCCGGGCCGTTGGTGCCGAACGAGTCAAAGATCGTGGTGGTCCAGAACTGGGGCGTGTACTCACGGCCCAAGCGAACTTCACCGAATGCGCCTTCCAGGCTGACATACGAGCGGCGGCCAAAGAACTTGGTGCCGCTGGCCGCGCCTTGGCTGGCCGTGGTGTTGGGTTGGGCGCAGGCGGTGGTCGTGGTGGTGACCAAGGTAATCGGGGTGGTCGTGCTGGTGCTGGTGCACGAGATCGACGTCGATTGCAGATTGCCTGCATTGCCGACGTCATTGGCCATGCCAGCTTCGAGCCAGAAGTTGGCCTTCAAGCCGCCACCCAGGTCTTCAGTGCCACGGAAGCCCAGACGGTTGCTGTTGTAGCTGTTGTTCTGCATCAGCTTTTGCGAACCACCTGAGTTCTTCACGCTGAGCAAGGACAGGTCAACAACACCAAACAGGGTCACCGACGATTGGGCCGCAGCGACGCTGGCGAACGAGCCGAGCACCGCCAGAGCGAGCATTGATTTCTTCATTGCGACTATCTCCTAAGTTGAACAAGAGGGCCCGATCGGTGGGTTCACCCGGGTCCCCAGGGAAGGTGGGGTTGATCTGACCAACCTCCTCATCGGAAGCTGGCGCTATTGCACCAGAGCGCCCTGCCGCTTGCAAAGACTTGGCCTCGAATTCAGCCTTGGATGTTGTCTGAGAACAACGAGGGGAGCCACATGCGGACGGGCTCCAAGGAACGTGGCGCTGGAGCCTCAGGGGTATGCTTGTCACGATGAACTCCATCGACCAGGCCATCCACGCATTCGACACGGCTTTGCGAACGCTCGGCGGCACGGCGATGGCCGTACGCCCTTACCCGGCAGTGACAGACAGTAGGCCCAGCACCGCACTGACTGACGCGCAGCGCCGCCTGTCCGGCGCCCTGATGCGCGTGAACCATGTTGGCGAAGTGTGTGCACAAGCGCTGTACCAGGCCCAGGCCCTGACCACGCGCACCCCGGCGTTGCGTGAGCAGTTGGCCCAAGCCGCCCGCGAAGAAACTGACCATCTGGCGTGGACCGCGCAGCGCTTGGCCGAGCTGGGTAGCCGGCCCAGCATGCTGAACCCGCTTTGGTACGCCGGTGCCTTTGCCATGGGCCTGGTGGCCGGGCGCATGAGCGACGCACACAGCCTGGGCTTCGTGGCCGAAACGGAACGGCAAGTGGAACAGCACCTGGCCGGACATCTGGAGCGCCTGCCCGTTGAAGACACACCCTCGCGCGCCGTCGTCGAGCAGATGAAACTTGAAGAACGCCAGCATGCGGAAAATGCAGTGCAGGCCGGCGCTGCCGAATTGCCACTGCCGGTGCGCCTGGCCATGCGTGCCGCAGCGAAGGTGATGACGACCACCGCGCATCACCTCTGACTCGCCCGCCGCACCGCTAGGGCAAATTCAAGAAGTGCGCACCTCGTAGCCGCTGGTGATCGCGGCGGTCTTGGCCAACATGCTGGTGGCCGAACAGTACTTCTGGTGCGACATCTCGATGGCGCGGGCCACCGTCGCGTCCGCCAGGTTTTTGCCCGTCACCACGAACTGCATGTGGATGCGGATGAAGACTTTCGGGTCAGTGTCGGCACGCTCGGCGTTCACTTTGACCTGGCAATCAGTGACCTCGTGGCGGCCACGTTTGAGGATCAAGACCACGTCATAGGCGCTGCACGCCGCCGCGCCCGACAGCAAGGTTTCCATCGGCCGCGGCGCCAGGTTGCGGCCGCCACCGTCGGGCGCGCCATCCATGGTCAGCAGATGTCCGCTGCCGGTTTCAGCGACAAACCCCATGCCGCTGGCAGGCATCCAATTAACCGTGCATTCCATGGTTTGCGCGCCCCAAAGTGACTGAATGCAAAGATCATATTGCGCCGCAGCATTGCGGTGCTAGACTCGGTCGCAACAACGGGTTTACCCTTTGTCCCCTGTCTCCTCCACCGCCTCCATGGTGGATTGGGCCCGCAGCTTCACGGCTGCGGGCCCTTTTCTTCGGCTCGTATCATCGCCGGCCGCACTGAATGCCCATCGCCGTGGCGATGCCGCCGCCCGCCATGCCCCGCGCTGCCTTGACCAAGAACACTCCCTCGCCCGCACGTTACGGTGCGCGCGATCGGGCGGCATACCTGAAGCGCGTGCTCACGGCGCGTGTGTACGACGTGGCGCGCGAAAGCGCGTTGGAGCCCGCGCGCAGCCTGTCGCGCCGGCTGGGCAACCATGTGCTGCTCAAGCGCGAAGACCAGCAAGCCGTGTTCAGCTTCAAGCTACGTGGCGCCTACAACAAGATGGCGCACTTGAGCGCGGCCGAGCTGGCGCGTGGCGTGATCTGCGCCTCGGCCGGCAACCATGCCCAGGGCCTGGCCCTGAGCGCCAAGCGGCTGGGCTGCAAGGCACTGATCGTGATGCCGCACACCACGCCGCAGGTGAAGATAGACGCCGTGCAGGCCCTGGGCGGCGAGGTCGTGCTGCACGGCGACAGCTACTCAGATGCCTACCAGCATGCGCTGGGCCTGGAGCAGCAGCGTGGCCTGATCTTCGTTCACCCCTTCGACGACCCCGACGTGATCGCCGGCCAGGGCACCATCGGCATGGAGATCCTGCGCCAGCACCAAGGGCCGATCGAAGCGGTGTTCGTGCCCATTGGCGGGGGCGGGCTGATCGCCGGCGTGGCGGCGTACATCAAGGCCGTGCGGCCCGAGATCAAGATCATCGGCGTGCAGTCGGCCGACTCCGACGCCATGCGCCGTTCGGTGCTGGCCGGCAAGCGCGTTCAGCTCGACGACGTGGGCCTGTTTGCCGACGGCACGGCCGTGAAGATGGTGGGCGCGGAGACCTTCCGCATCGTGCGCGCGCTGGTCGACGACTTCGTGCTGGTCGACACCGACGCGGCTTGCGCGGCCATCAAAGACGTTTTTCAAGACACGCGCAGCATCCTGGAACCCTCAGGCGCGTTGAGCGTGGCCGGCATGAAGCAGTACGCGCACGCGCATAAGCTCAAAGGCAAGACGCTGGTGGCGCTGACCACCGGCGCCAACATGAACTTCGACCGCCTGCGATTCGTGGCCGAGCGCGCGGAACTCGGCGAGCAGCGTGAAGCCCTTTTTGCGGTGACCATTCCCGAGCAGCAAGGCTCGTTCAAACGACTGTGCGGCCTGATCGGCACGCCAGGTCAGCCGCGCCAGGTGACCGAGTTCAACTACCGCATTTCCGATGCCAACCAGGCGCATGTCTTCGTCGGCCAGGCCATCCAGCGCCGTGACGAGGCCGCACGCATCGCGCGCAACTTGCAGCGCCACGGCTTTGCCACCGTGGACCTGACCGACGACGAGTTGGCCAAGGAGCATGTGCGGCACATGGTGGGTGGGCGGGCTGATTTGGCGCGAGACGAGCGGCTGTTCCGTTTCGTCTTCCCGGAGCGGCCGGGCGCGCTGATGCGCTTTCTGTCGTCGATGCACCCGGGCTGGAACATCAGTCTGTTCCACTACCGCAACCAGGGCGCCGACTACGGGCGCATCCTGGTCGGCCTGCAAGTGCCGGCGCGCGACGAGGCCGCGCTGCAGGGTTTCTTGGCGACCTTGGCCTACCCCTTTGTCGAAGAGACGGCGAACCCCGTGTACCGGCTGTTCCTGCGTTGAAAGCACCCCACTACACTGACAGCCTGTGAACAAATCCCGCCCATGACGATCGAACGTGCACTCATCGCCCCCACCTCCAACGCCGTGCTTGAGCGCGCGTTGCAAGGCAAGCTGCACCAGCGCAGCGAGTCGGCGGGCAGCCTGGGTGAACTGGAGCCCCTGGCCATTCGCCTGGGCCTGATGCAGAACACGCTCAAACCGCGCTTTCGCGAGCCGCAGTTGGCCATTTTTGCAGGCGACCACGGCCTGGCGGTGGATGGCGTCACGCCGGCCACGCAGCAGCCCACTCAAGACCTGGTGGGTCAACTGCTGCGCGGCGTGCTGCCGCTGAGCGCCTTCGCGCGCAGCCAGCAAGTCGACATGACGGTGATCGATTGCGGCATTGCCGCTGCCGTGGCGCCACACGAACGTTTGCTGACGCGCAAGATCGCGCACGGTACGCGCAACACGCGCGTCAGCATGGCGATGTCGCTTGACCAGGCCCACGCCGCCATCCGCGCCGGCATGGAAATTGGAGACACGCTGCGCGGCAATGTCTTGATGTGCGCCGGGGTCGGTGTGGGCTCGCACCAAAGTGCGGCCCTGGTGCTGGCCCGCTTGGGCGAGAACATCGTGCGCGAGCTGCTATTTTCCGGCCCGCACATGCCGGCCGAAGACCTGGCGCGCCAACTCGGCCTGGCCCATGGTGCGCAGGCGCGGCACAAGGAGGCCAGCGACCCGGTCGAAGTCATGGCCGCCTTTGGTGGCTTCGAGATGGCGGTGATGGTCGGCGCGATCCTGGTGGCCGCCAGCAAGCGCCATTTGGTGATGGTGGACGGCATGCCCGCCTGCGCCGCACTCATGGTGGCGCAGCGCATCGCACCGGCCTGCGTCGATTACAGCGTGTTCTGCCGCAGCCGCGTGCACCAGGGGCTGGATCACGCCATGCAGATGTTCCGTGCCACCGCCTTGCTTGAACTCGGGCTGGACAGCACCGACGGCACGGGCGCCGTGCTGGCCTGGCCGCTGGTGCGCAGCTCGGCCGCGCTGCTCACCGAAGTGGCTGACGGCGAGGACCCTGGCCCGTCAAGTCCGGTGCCGCTGGTGGCCCCACCTGGCGCTGGCCTGGCTTGAGGCAGCGTAACCCGCCAACGACCCCTGCCCTACCGCATCGGCAGGCCGGTGCCGGGTTGCTGTTCAGGCGACTCCGGGTTCGGAATGGCCAACCCCTGGTTGGGCGCCGCATTGGAAATGACGGCGCGCCCACCTGGTAGCCGCGGCGGCAGGCCGGTGGGCATGGGCAATGACGTCGGCACGCCCCCCAGCGCAGGCGCTGCGCCGGCATTTGGCACCGCCGCCCCCGGCAAGGTGCCGGTGGTGGGTGCAGGCACCGGTGGTAGATCGAGCGTCATGCTCGCGGGCTGGCCGCGCGGGCCGAGCTTGGCGCTGCGGTGTTGCACGCCCTGCAGCACCTGGTCACCATCCACAACGCTGCCCACCCGATACGCCTTAGGCGGCTTGCCGTCCAGGCTGATCAGCGCCAGGCCTTCGCCGCTCGCCACTGTCACGCCGGCGGAACGCGGTGCCACCACCCCCACCAGTTGCATGCGCGTACTTTGCGCCGTGGCCACGGCGGCCGGCCCGCTGGCTGGGGCGGCGTCGGCACCGAGCACGCGAGCCAGGTCACCGCGCGCAATGTTGACGCCACCCACCGCGGTGGCATGGGCGGGTGCCTGGGGCGCGCTGGCCAACAGGCGCAGCCCCCAAAACGCGGCACAAGCCGCAAACGCGGCCCACACCACGAACGCAATCAGGCGCGGAGTCATCTGACGATTATGATGGAAGCCAACCCTCGCAAGGATGTCGCACATGCCCCTGAAACCCGCCCTTTCGCGTGATCGCCTGCGCGGTTTCACCCTGATCGAGCTGATGGTCGTGCTGGTCATCATCGGCGTGCTGGCCGCACTGATCGTGCCCAATGTGCTCGACCGCGCTGACGATGCCCGCGTCACCGCCGCGCGCACCGACGTCAACAACCTGATGCAGGCTTTGAAGCTGTACAAGCTCGACAACCAGCGCTTTCCGAGTGCTGAGCAAGGCCTGGAAGCCCTGGTGAGAAAACCCACCGCCGGCGTGGTGCCACCGACCTGGAAGCCTTACCTCGACAAGCTGCCGGCCGACCCCTGGGGCCGTGCCTACCAATATCTCAACCCGGGCGTGAAGGCCGAGATCGACATCTTCAGTTTTGGTGCCGACGGCGCCGCGGGTGGTGAAGGCAAGAACGCGGACATCGGCTCGTGGCAATAGTTCGCTGCGGCAGCTTTTGACCCTTGTCGCGGCCACTTGCCAGCCCCTGCCTGCACTGCTCGCCCAACCATGCGCGAACGCGGCTTCACGCTGATCGAATTGCTCGTGGTGGTGGCGTTGATCGCCATCGCCAGCGGGGTGGCCAGCCTGTCCTTGCGCGACGGCACCGCCAACAAGCTGGAACATGAAGGCCAGCGCCTGGCGGCCTTGCTCGAATCGGCGCGGGCCGAGGCGCGCGCGTCGGGCCTGGTGGCGGCGTGGGTGCCGCTGCGCGGCGACGACGGCTCCGACTTCCACTTCGAAGGCCTGCCCAAGGCGCTGGGCCTGCCGCAACGCTGGCTCGACACAAACACCCTGGCCGAGGTGGTGGGCGCGCGCGGCGTGGTGCTCGGGCCTGAGCCGATGATCGGCCCTCAGCGCATCGTGCTGCGCCTGGGCAACGAGCGGCTGGTGCTGGCCAGTGACGGCCTGGGCCCGTTCGAGGCGGTGGTTGAAGGTTCGCGCCAGTGATTCGCGGCGTGCCTGCTCAGCGGCACCAGCCCGGCTTCACGCTGATCGAGGTGATGGTGGCGCTGGCCATCGTGGCCGTGGCCTTGGGCGCGGGCTTGCGCGCTGCCGGCGCATTGACTGACAACGCCCAGCGCCTGGGTGACGTGATCAGCGCGCAGTGGTGCGCTGACAACCAGCTCGCAAACCTGAAGCTGGCGCGCCAGTTTCCCGACCTGGGCGAAGCCGATTTCACCTGCAACCAGCTCGGGCGCGACTACAAGGGCCAGGTGGTGGTGCGCGGCACGCCCAACCCGAACTTTCGGCGTGTCGATGCGATCGTGGGCACGGACACAGGCGTGCCGCTGCTGACCCTGTCCACCGTGTTGGCCAAGTACTGACGGCGGCGCTTGATGACAGCAAAGCCGCGCGGGTTCACCTTGGTCGAGGTGATGGTTGCCATGGTGGTGATGGCCGTTCTGGCCGGCATGGCCTGGCAGGGCATCGATGCCATCAGCCGCGGCCAGCAGGGCACGCGCGCGGCAATGGAGCGCACCCTGCGCCTGAGCACCGTGGTGGCGCAGTTCGAGCAAGACCTGGGCGCGGTGCAGGAGACGCCGGCCGTCAACCCGCTGGCGTTTGACGGCGCCACCCTGCGCCTGACCCGGCGCACGCCGCAGGGCATGCAATTGGTGGCCTGGTCATTGCAAGGCCAGCGCTTCGTGCGCTGGGCCGGGCCCGTCACCACCATTCAGGCTGACCTGCAAGACAGCTGGATGCGCAGCCACCAGCTCGACAACCTCGAACGCCCGCCCACCACCGCATTGGAAGGCGTGACCGCCTTGCAGGTTTACTTTTATCGGGGCAACAGTTGGACCAATGCGCAAAGCACCGGTGACTTGGTGGCTGAACCGGCAACCACAGCTGCACCTGCACCTGCACCTGCACCTGCACCTGCACCAGCACCAGCACCAGCACCAGCACCAGCACCTGCACCTGCACCTGCATCGGCACCAACAGCCACACCTTCATCCGTGCCAGCGCCTGCCAGACCGGCCAGCGCGCCGCCACGGGTGCAATTGCCCACCGGCGTGCGCCTGGTACTGAACCAGGGTGAACAGGTGCTGACGCGCGACATCCTCATCGCCGCGTGGCCGTCATGACACCTCCAGACTCCTTGCCAAACCGGGCCCGGCAGCGTGGCGCGGCGCTGTTGTTGGCCATGTTGGTGCTCACGCTGGTGGCCACCCTGGCGGCCAACATGGTGTGGCAGCAGTGGCGCGCGGTGCAGGTGGAAAGCGCCGAACGGGCGCGCACCCAGGCGGCGTGGATCCTGAACGGCGCACTCGACTGGGCGCGCCTGATCCTGCGCGAAGACGCGCGCACCCGAGGGCCAGATCACTTGGGCGAACCCTGGGCCGTGCCACTGGCCGAAGCCCGCCTGTCCACCTTCCTGGCCGCCGACCGCAACAACACCGCCGATAGCGGCCCCGAAGCGTTCCTGTCGGGCTCCATCGTCGATGCACAGTCGCGCTACAACCTGCGCAACCTGCAACAACAAGACGCCAAGCTGGCCGCCACCGAGTTGCGCAGCCTGAAGCTCATCTGCGAGTCGCTCGGCCTGGGCGCCAGCCTGGGTGACAGCCTGGCCAGCAACTTGTTGGCGGCCTGGGCCGGGGCCGAATCGGCCACGCGCCCGGTGGCGCCGCAGAGCATGGCGCAATTGGCCTGGCTGGGTTTAGAGCCGGCCACGGTGGCGCGGCTGGCCACGCGGCTTCAGATCCTGCCGATGGCCACCTCGGTGAACTTGAACACGGCGCCGCGTGAAGTCATTGCCGCGGTGGTGGAGGGCATGGACCTGGCCAGCGCCGACCGGTTGATTCAGACCCGCCAGCGCAGTCCTTTTCAGACCGTGATCGAAGCGCGCGGCCATCTACCATCGGGGCAGACGCTGGATGAGCGGCGGGTCGGTGTGACCTCAAAGTACTTCGAAGTCGGCGGGCGCTTCCGGCTCGACCAACGTGCGCTGGAGGAAACATCGATCATTGAGCGGCGTTCGTCGGACGACATGGTCACCATTCGTCGCGAACGGCGCAGCACGCACACAGAATTGAAGTGACGGCTGCGTTCCGGAGCATCAGCCGGCGGCAGGAATGCCGCCAAAATCTCCCCAACCCACTTTTGCAACCAGCGGTAAGTCTTTGATTTACAAAAGTAAGCAAGTTGCCACGATGTCGCCGAACCGCTAGCCTCCCTGCCCCATGTCCGTCCTAGTCATCCTGATGCCTCCGCGCCCACGGCTATCGGCGCGCACCGCTCACGGCACGGCGCCGAGCAGCGCCGTGGCCACCGAAGGGCTGCAATTTGCGCTCAGCAACGACGGCAGTCACATCGACAGCCAGGGCCGCGCGCCTGCGCCGTTGCTGCCCAAGGCCGACACCATGGTGCTCGTGTTGGCTGAT
The DNA here is from genome assembly GCA_031381955.1 of Burkholderiales bacterium. GTDB lineage: Bacteria > Pseudomonadota > Gammaproteobacteria > Burkholderiales > Burkholderiaceae_C > Rubrivivax. The sequence goes on along the minus strand of JANMYI010000444.1, from coordinate 2,836 downwards.
GCCGATGTGGCGTGGCACCGCGTCACGTTGCCCAAAGCACCCGCGCCCAAGCTGCGCGCCGCGCTGGCCAGCGTGCTCGAAGACCAGTTGCTCGATGAAGAATCCCATGCGCACTTCGCCATCGCACCGCGCTCCATGGGCGGGCAATTGGCCTGGGTGGCCGTGGTGCACAGGCCCTGGCTGGCCAGCGAATTGGCGCGCTTTGAATCTGCCGGCGTGAGCATTGACAGTGTGGTGCCCATCAGTTGGCCCGGCGACCAGGCACACGGCCACTTCTATGAAGACGCGCCTGAGGCTGCGGGCAGCGCGCAAACCATGCTGTGCTACGCCGACGGCGAAGGCCTGGCCAACATTCGCCTGGCCGGCGGCCTGGCCAAGACCTGGCTGCCCGGCATGCTGGAGCGCCCGGCGCGCTGGACGGCCACGCCAGCCGTGGCCGCGCCGGCTGAACGCTGGCTGGGTGCGTCGCTGTCGGTGCTCACCGATCTGGAGCGCGCCTTGCAAGCTTCGCAATCGAGTTGGAACCTGCGCCAGTTCGACCTCGCGCCGCGTCGGCGCGGCGTGCGCGCCCTCAGTGCCTTGGGCAAGCAGTTCATGCGGCCCAGTTGGCGGCCGGTGCGCCTGGGCCTGGGCGCCCTGGTGGCCGTGCAGTTGTTCGGCCTGAACGCCTGGGCCTGGCAGCAGCGCCAGACGGTTGACGGCAAGCGCGCCGCCGTGGGCGGCGTGCTGCGCGAAACCTTTCCGCAGGTGCGCGCCGTGCTCGATGCGCCTCTGCAAATGCAGCGCGAAGTCGACTCGCTGCGTGCCGCTGCCGGCCGCCCGGGTGAAACCGACCTGGACAGCCTGTTGGCCGCCGCCGCGGCGGCCTGGCCCGAAGGCCAAGGCCCCACCGCCAGCCTGCGCTACGAGAGCGGCCGCCTCACGCTGGGTGCGGCGGGCTGGAGCAGCGAACAGGTCAACGCCTTTCGCGACCGCCTGCGCCTGGCCGGTTTGGCGGTCGAAGCGGCTGAAGGCCGCGTCACCTTGAGCCGCGCCAGCGCGGCAGTAAAGGCGGGTTCATGAGCCCCGCCCGGCCGCCCGAAGGGGCTCGCACCGCAGTGCGCAGCACGCAGGTATCCCAATGAATCAAGTTGCCAACGGCCCCATGCAGCAACTGGCGCAGCGCTGGCACGGCTTGGCCACGCGCGACCGGCGTGGCCTGTTGGCCATCGGCCTCGTGTTGGGCCTGTTCCTGCTCTGGCTGCTGGCCATCCAGCCGGCGCTGCGCACCCTGCGCGAGGCGCCGGCGCAACTCGATGTGCTCGACGCTCAACTGCAATCGATGCAGCGCCTGGCCAGTGAAACGACCCAGTTGCGTGCCACGGCGCCGATCTCGGCCGAGCAGTCGGCCCAGGCGCTGAAGGCTGCCAGCGAACACCTGGGCGCGGCCGCCAAGCTCAACTTGCAAGGCGATCGCGCCGTGCTCATCGTCAACGGAGTGGGCAGCGGCGCTTTGCGGCAATGGCTGGCCGAGGCCCGTTCCGGTGCGCGCGCGCGCCCGCTCGAAGCCCAGCTCAGCCGCGGCCCGAACGGCTACACCGGCACCGTGGTGGTGGCCTTGGGGGGCGCGCCTTGATCACGTCGATGTTGCCCGGCTGGCTGGCGCTGCAAAAAGGCGCCCGGCGGGTACGCACCACCTTCCTGGAAACCACCTTCGCCCAAGCGGCGTGGGATCGCACCCGCCGCGCCGCGGTGCGCTGGGGCTGGCTGGGCGCGGTGTTTGGCGCCGTGGGCGGGCTGCTGGCCTTCGCCCCTGCGGCCTGGCTGGCCGGCGCCGTGGCACGCGCCAGCGACGGGCGGGTGCTGCTGGCCGACGCGCGCGGCACCATCTGGAACGGCAGCGCCCTGCCCATGCTCACGGGCGGTGCCGGCAGCCGTGACGCCACCGCCCTGCCCGAGCGCATGCACTGGCGCATGCGGCCCAAAGGGCTGGGGTTCGAGCTGCGCGCCACCCAGGCTTGCTGCCTGCAAGAAGCGCTGGCTGTGCACCTGCGGCCCGGCCTGGGGCGGCTGGCAGTGGAGCTGCGCCCGGTGCGCGAAAACACCGCACAGTGGCCGGCGGCCTGGCTCGCCGGGCTGGGCACACCGTGGAACACCTTGCAGTTGGGCGGGCAGATTGGCTTGGCCAGCCCGGGCCTGACGATTGAAGTGGTGCAGGGCCGTTGGCGCATCAGCGGCCATGCCGACGTTGAGCTGCGCGACGTGGTGTCACGTATTTCGCCGCTTGACGTACTGGGCAGCTATCGGCTCACCGTGCACGGCAACGCCGAGAAGTCCGAGGAGGCGGCGATTCAGCTGGAAACGCTGGATGGCGCCCTGCTGCTGTCGGGCAGTGGCCAGTGGAGCGGCGCCAAAATGCGTTTTCGCGGCGAGGCCAGGGCTGACGAGGGCGCCGAAGAGGCGCTGAACAATTTGCTGAACATCATCGGGCGGCGCCAAGGGGCGCTGTCCGTCATTTCGATCGGATGACCATGAAACTGCGTGCGCGCAACCTGTCGCGGCCTTGGCCCGCCGCCCTGGCGGCGGCGGCCGTGCTCGCCGTGAGCTCGCCCTTGCCGGCCCAGAATCTGGCCGGCGGCAATGCCGGCACGCCGGTCAGCCCGGCGTTTCGATCGCGCACACCCGTGACCGTGAATTTCGTCAATGCCGATATCGAAGCCGTGACGCGCGCCATGGGCGCCATGATCCAGCGCCAGATCGCGGTCGACCCGAGGGTCAAGGGCACGATCACCGTCTACAGCGAGCAACCTCTCACCGTGCGCGAGGCCTACCTGAACTACCTGGCCGCGCTGCGCGG
>JANMYI010000454.1:0-6463 GCA_031381955.1 Burkholderiales bacterium | reverse complement strand
CCACTGCGCGGCTGCGAATTGGGGCTGCTTGACACGCAGTGCACCCAACCAGATGAACAAGCCAAACGCCACCAGGTAGCTGATGCCGTACCAATGCACCTGCAGCGGCCCCAGCGACAGGGCCACGGGGTTGAATTGGGGGTGGATAAGCATGGCTTGATGATAAGCGGGGGCCTGGCGCCAAGGCCTTGAACGGTGGTCAAGCAGTGGCCCAGGGGCGGCCGTTATAGTGCCCGCCAATCACGCAAACATGAGGATTGACGATGGCTTCCAACCGCCGCTCCAAGAACATCACCGAAGGCGTGGCGCGCGCGCCCAATCGCTCCATGTACTACGCCATGGGCTACACCGAGGCTGACTTTGGCAAACCGATGATCGGCGTGGCCAATGGGCACTCCACCATCACGCCGTGCAATTCAGGCTTGCAGCGTTTGGCCGATGCCGCGGTGGAAGGGCTGAAGGCGGCCGGTGCCAACCCGCAGACCTTCGGCACGCCCACCATCAGCGACGGCATGGCCATGGGCACCGAGGGCATGAAGTACAGCCTGGTGTCGCGCGAGGTGATTTCAGATTGCGTTGAGACCTGTGTGGGCGGCCAATGGATGGACGGCGTGATCGTGATCGGCGGCTGCGACAAGAACATGCCGGGCGGCATGATGGGCATCTTGCGCGCCAACGTGCCGGCGATCTACGTTTACGGCGGCACCATCTTGCCCGGCAAGTACAAGGGGCAAGACCTGAACATCGTCAGCGTGTTCGAGGCCGTGGGCCAGTTCAGCGCCGGCAAGATGAGCGAGGAAGACTTCTGCCAGATCGAGCGCCGCGCCATCCCCGGCAGCGGCTCGTGCGGCGGCATGTACACGGCCAACACCATGTCGTCGGCCTTCGAGGCGCTGGGCATGAGCCTGCCGTTTTCATCGACCATGGCCAACGTTGAAGATGAAATCGTCTCGAACGTTAAACAGTGCGCCGCGGTGCTGGTAGAGGCGGTGAAGCAAGACCTGAAGCCGCGCGACATCGTCACTCGCAAGTCGATTGAAAACGCTGTGGCCGTGATCATGGCCACGGGTGGCTCCACCAACGGCGTGCTGCACTTCCTGGCGATCGCCCATGCGGCGCAGGTGGAGTGGACGATTGATGACTTCGAGCGCGTGCGCCGCAAGGTGCCGGTGCTGTGCGACCTGAAGCCCAGCGGCCGCTTCCTGGCCATCGACCTGCACCATGCCGGCGGCATTCCGCAAGTGATGAAGGTGCTGCTCAAGGCGGGCCTGCTGCATGGTGACTGCATCACCATCACCGGCAAGACCGTGGCCGAGACGCTGGCCGCCATTCCCGACGCGCCGGCCGGCGCACAAGAGGTGATCCGCCCCATCACCAACCCGATGTACGCCCAAGGCCACTTGGCCATTCTGAAGGGCAACCTCTCGCCCGAAGGCTGCGTAGCCAAGATCACGGGCTTGAAGAACCCGGTCATGACCGGCCCGGCGCGGGTGTTCGACGATGAACAATCGGCGCTGGCCGCCATCATGGCCAAGAAGATCGTGGCCGGCGACGTGATGGTGCTGCGCTACCTGGGGCCCAAGGGCGGCCCGGGCATGCCCGAAATGCTGGCGCCCACGGGCGCGCTGATCGGCCAGGGCCTGGGCGAAAGCGTGGGGTTGATCACCGATGGCCGCTTTTCAGGCGGCACCTGGGGCATGGTGGTGGGCCACGTGGCGCCCGAGGCATTTGCCGGCGGCAACATCGCACTGATCGAGGAAGGCGACTCGATCACCATCGACGCCCATCAACTGCTGTTGCAACTCAATGTGGCCGACGCCGAGTTGGCCCGCCGGCGCGCGCGCTGGCAGGCACCCAAACCACGCTACACCCGCGGCGTGCTGGCCAAGTTTGCCCACACGGCGTGCAGCGCCAGCGCTGGGGCGGTGCTCGATAAATTCGATTGAACGTGGGTTGAATGAGCGGCGCAGCGCCGCGCGGCACGCGCGGCAAAAAAAGCGCGCGCCAGCCTACAACTTGGAGTCGTGCCGCGTTTGCTCGCCCGAGCGCGCCGAGGAAACCGGGTCCACGGCACGCGGCTGGTGCGGCGCCGGCGGCCGGCGGGTGCGACCCTTGAGGTAGCCCAGGCCCAGGGCGTCGAGGTTGCGGGCGCGGCGCGCGGCCTTGCGTTCATCCATCTCGCGCATCACGCGCCGTTGGGTCAGGCCGAGCATGTCTGAAAGGCCCCACCACAACAGTGTGAGCGCAAACGGTGCGCTAATCGCCCACCACGACCAATGCGCCACCGGCTCCACGCCGGCCCAGTACAGGCCCAGCAGGATCACGCCCACGATCAGAAACAACATCGGCCTACCTCACAAACCGGGCTGTGTGCAAGCGCTGCGTCAACGAGCACCCTTAAAATTCGTTGAGGCACTGTATCCGAAACGCCCGCACCTCAGCACAACCCTATTCAGAAGGATTCCATGAAAGCTCTAAGCGCTGTGTTCACCCTGGCCGCCGTGGCAGCGTCTGCCCCGGCCTTCGCCAACGCCGACCTGGCTCAGAAGAAAACTTGCATGGCCTGCCATGCCTTGGACAAGAAGCTGGTGGGACCGGCCTACAAGGAAGTCGCCGCCAAGTACGCCGGCCAGAAAGACGCCGCAGCCAAGCTGGCCGACAAGATCATGAATGGCGGCACCGGCGTGTGGGGCCAGATCCCGATGCCTGCCAACCCGGCGGTCAACGCCGAAGAAGCCAAGACGCTGGCAGCGTGGGTGTTGACGATCAAGTAAACCGCCGCTTGCGATCGCAAAAAAGGCCCCGTGACAGGGGCCTTTTCCTTTGCTGCGCGCAGCCCTGTCAGGGTCACCGACCTTCGCGCAGCGCATGGGCGCCAATGCTCGGCCTTCAATACGCTTGGCCCAACTGCTCCAGGATGGCTGGGTTCTCCAACGTTGAAGTGTCTTGCGTGATCGCCTCGCCCTTGGCCAGCGAACGCAGCAGCCGGCGCATGATCTTGCCCGAGCGCGTTTTGGGCAGGTTGTCGCCAAAGCGAATGTCCTTGGGCTTGGCGATCGGGCCGATCTCCTTGGCCACCCAGGTGCGCAGCTCGTTGGCGATCTTCTTGGCTTCATCCCCCGTGGGCCGGCCACGCTTGAGCACCACGAAGGCGCAGATGGCCTCGCCCGTGGTGTCATCGGGCTTGCCCACCACGGCGGCCTCGGCCACCAGCTCAGTGTGCGAGACAAGGGCCGATTCGATCTCCATCGTGCCCATGCGGTGGCCCGAGACATTCAGCACATCGTCAATGCGCCCGGTGATGGTGAAGTAGCCGGTCTTGGCATCGCGGATGGCGCCGTCACCCGCCAGGTAGTACTTGCCCTGGAAGTCAGCCGGGTAGTAGCTCTTGACGAAACGCTCCGGGTCGCCCCAGATGGTGCGGATCATGCTTGGCCAAGGCTTCTTCACCACCAGGATGCCGCCTTGGCCCCAGGGCACTTCTTTGCCGGTTTCATCCACCACCGCGGCCATGATGCCGGGGAACGGCAGCGTGCATGAACCCGGCACCAGTGGCGTGGCGCCGGGCAGCGGCGTGATCATGTGGCCACCGGTTTCGGTTTGCCAGAAGGTATCGACAATGGGGCAGTGGCCGCCGCCGATGTGCTGGTGGTACCACTCCCAGGCCGCCGGGTTGATGGGCTCGCCCACGCTGCCCAAGATGCGCAGGCTGCTCAGGTCGTACTTGTTCGGGTGCACGGCCGCGTTGCCTTCGGCCAGCTTGATGAGCGAGCGGATCGCCGTGGGCGCGGTGTAGAAGATGCTGACCTTGTGGTCTTGAATCATCTTCCAGAAGCGCCCGGCGTCGGGGTAGGTGGGCACGCCTTCGAACACGATCTCGGTGCCGCCCAGGGCCAGTGGGCCGTAGGTGATGTAGGTGTGGCCGGTGACCCAGCCGATGTCGGCGGTGCACCAGAACACATCTTCGGGTTTCAGGTCGAACGTCCACTTGGTGGTGAGCGCGGCATGCAGCAAGTAGCCACCGGTGCTGTGCTGCACGCCCTTGGGCTTACCGGTGGAGCCCGAGGTGTACAGCAGGAACAGCGGGTGCTCGGCCTCGACCCATTCAGGCTCGCAGGTGACCGGGCGGTCATAGGTCTCTTCGTGCAGCCAGCGGTCGCGCGCCGGGTGCCAGGCAATGGCACCACCCGTGCGCCGGTAGACGATGACGTTTTCCACCGTCTCGCAGCCGCCCAGGGCAATCGCCTCATCGACAATGGCTTTCAGCGGCAACTGCTTGCCGCCGCGCAACTGCTCGTCAGCGGTGATGACCATCTTGGCGCCGGCGCCATTGATGCGGTCGCGCACCGACTGCGCCGAAAAACCACCGAACACCACCGAGTGGATGGCGCCGATGCGCGCGCAGGCCTGCATCGCCACCACGCCTTCGACGCTCATGCTCATGTAGATGAGCACGCGGTCGCCCTTCTTCACGCCGCGTGTGCGCAAGGCGTTGGCGAGCTGGCAGGTCTTGGCCAGCAGCGCGCTGTAGCTCACGCGGGTGACCTGGCCGTCGTCGGCCTCGAAGATGATCGCCGTCTTGTCGCCCAGGCCACGCTCGACGTTGCGGTCAAGGCAGTTGTATGAAACGTTAAGCGTGCCGTCTTCAAACCACTTGAAGAACGGTGCTTGTTCGCTGTTCAGCACCTTGGTGAACGGCGTCTTCCAGCTCACCAGTTCGCGCGCCAGGCGGGCCCAGTAGCCTTCGTAATCGGTGTCGGCCTCTTTGCACAGCGCCTCGTAGGCGGCCATGCCCGAGACGTGCGCGGCCTTGGCGGCGGCATCAGACGGAAGGTACAGCTTGGCAACGGTGGCAACGGTGGCATTGGCAGTCATGGCGCGGGTCTCCTCAAGGTGCTGATTGGTTGGGCGCGAAGGTAAGGCCGGGCTCTGACGCTCGCCTTACTGAACCTCGATGGGCTGGCCCTGCATGCTGGGCAAAATAGAATTGCCGGCAAGCGGACTATCCCGCAAACCGCCTTGAAGAAAAACGATGAAGCCCAAACCCGACCTCGCCCCCTCGCGCATGCAGCTACTGCCGAACCTGATCTTTGCCAGCCGCTGGCTGCAGTTGCCGCTGTACCTGGGGCTGATCCTGGCCCAGTGTGTCTACGTCTTTCACTTCTGGGTCGAACTCGTTCACCTCATCGAGGCGGCGTTCGGCAACGCCGCCGCCTTGGCGCAGCTGGTGGCCGGCATCGGCTACAAGGCCGACGCCCCGGTCACGTCGCTGAACGAAACCATCATCATGCTGGTGGTGCTGGCGCTGATCGACGTGGTGATGATCAGCAACCTGTTGATCATGGTCATCGTGGGCGGCTACGAAACCTTCGTCAGCCGCATGAACCTGGAAGGCCACCCCGACCAGCCCGAATGGTTGAGCCATGTCAATGCATCGGTGCTGAAGGTGAAGTTGGCCACGGCGATCATCGGCATCAGCTCGATCCACCTGCTCAAGACCTTCATCAACGCCGACAACTACACCGAAAAAGTACTGCTTTGGCAAACCCTGATCCACGTCACCTTCCTGCTCAGCGCCCTGGCCATCGCGTACACCGACAAGCTGATGCAGCCGCCTGTGGCCCAACATTGAATCCACCCACTGACCACCCTTACCGCCCATGACCGCCATCCGCAAGGCCGATCTCGTTGAAAGCGTTGCTGCCGCGCTGCAATACATCAGCTACTACCACCCGGCTGACTACATCGCCCACCTGGCACGCGCCTACGCCTCCGAGCAAAGCCCGGCGGCCAAGGACGCGATGGCGCAGATCCTCACCAATTCGCGCATGAGCGCCGAAGGCAAGCGCCCGATGTGCCAGGACACCGGCATCGTGAATGTCTTCCTGAAGATCGGCATGGATGTGCGCTTCGAAGGCTTCGGCGCCGCCAGCCTGGAAGACGCCGTGAACGAGGGCGTGCGCCAGGGCTACCTGGACGGCAGCAACACCCTGCGCGCCAGCGTGGTGGGCGACCCGCAGTTCGCGCGCAAGAACACCGGCGACAACACGCCGGCCGTGATCCACATGACCGTGGTGCCGGGCAACACGGTCGATGTGCAGGTGGCGGCGAAGGGCGGCGGCAGCGAAAACAAGAGCAAGCTGGTGATGCTGAACCCCAGCGACAGCGTCGTTGATTGGGTCCTGAAAACCGTGCCCACCATGGGCGCGGGCTGGTGCCCGCCTGGCATGCTGGGCATCGGCATCGGCGGCACGGCCGAGAAGGCGATGATGATGGCCAAGGAAGTGTTGATGGAGCCCATCGACATGTACGAGCTCAAGGCGCGCGGGCCGAGCAACAAGCTGGAGGAACTGCGCATCGAGCTGTGCGACAAGGTCAACGCGCTGGGCATCGGCGCGCAGGGGCTGGGCGGGTTGACGACGGTGCTCGACGTGAAGATCGCGATGTACCCGACGCATGCCGC
>JANMYI010000398.1:0-4330 GCA_031381955.1 Burkholderiales bacterium | reverse complement strand
CGGCCACGCCCGCCGCCTGGAACGGCGCGGTGTCGCGCGTGGCGACGCTAAAGCCGCGCGCGACTGCGATGGCGGCTATGTAGCCGTCAGGTGTGGGCAGGCCGTGGCCGGCGGCCCGGGCCCGCACGGCCCGCTGGGCATAGTGGCGGGCGGCTTCGGTGTCAAAGGCCAGGATGCGCCCTTCAAACAGCGGCAACAGGCCCTCCAGCGTCTGGGCCAGCGCGTCTTTGCGCCGGCCGGCCGGCAGGGTGCCAATGCCGAACCACAGCTCGGCCAGCGTGATGCTGGACACATACAGCGTTTGCGCCACCTGCAGGTCCAGCCAGGCCTGCTCGGCAGCGTGCGGTTGCGGCTTCATGGCCTCGGAAACCACGTTGGTGTCCAGGACGATCATTCAAACCTCAGCGGCTCGGCCGGCGTCGGGTCGCGCAAAGGCTCGAGGGCGGCCACATCTTCATTGGTCAGGCCAGCGCGCCGGCCCAGTTCGGCCAGGGCCGTTCCCAGGCGCAGACGCTGCGGCGGCCGCACGGTGGCCTCCAGGATGTCGCGTATCTCGGCCTCGGTGCTGCGGCCACGCAAGGCCGCGCGCACGCGCAGAGCGCGGTGCACTTCGTCGGGCAGGTTTCTAACAGTGAAGGTTGCCATGCCAGCTTCCTTGAATACTTGCTTTCAATGCTGTCATCTTGTATCGGCCGCCAGCGCCACACATGGGCGAAGAGGCCTGGCGTGGGTGAATGCCGCTGGGCGCCGCGACACACTGCGTGCGGACAAACCAGGGCGGTCATCGTCGGCAACGACTTCACGAGCGGTGCCGCCAATCGCCTTCCACCATTCGCGCGCAAAAACGCGCACCAATGGTGGAAGGTCATTAAGATGGTCGCGCATGGCTCATAAGCGTTCTGACTTCGTGCCCTTTTCGCTTGACGCCGGGCGCGTGGCGGCCAACCTGGAGGCGGCCTATGAACAGTGGCTGGACGCCCGCCAGCAGCTGGCGGCCATGCCTGTGAGCCTGTACTGGCAGGCCAAGCCCAGTGGCGACTATCTGGCGGTGAAGCGACGCTCCAGCGACCCTGGCACCACCATCGGCCCGCGGTCCGAGGCCACGCAAGCCCGGTTGGCTGAATTCACGCGCGGCAAGGCCGAGCTGAAGGCCCGCGTCACGCAGGCCGACGCCACCATTGCGGACCGCGCTGCACAGTACCGCGCCCTGCGGCTGCCCCCCCTGCCAGACCGGCAGGCCGAGATCCTGCGGGCACTCGATGTGGGGCGGTTGCTGCGCCATGACCTGATGGTCGTAGGCACGAACGCCTTTGTGGCGTATTCACTGCTGTGCAACGCGCGGTTTCCCACGGGTGTGGAAGAAACCGAGGACTTCGACTTGGCCTGGTGCCGCGGCTCGGGCGTATCGCTGACGCGCCTGACGCCGGACGAGCCTGGCACGCCGCCGCGCAGCCCGCTATTGGCCGTGCTGCAGGGCGTGGACGCAAGCTATCGGCTCAACACCCGCAAGCCCTACCAGGCTGTCAACGCCAGCAATTACGAGGTGGAGCTGTTGATGGCCCCGAGCCTGGCGCCGCTGCCCAAGGGTGAAGTGTTTGAGCCGATGGTGTCGCTGCATGAGCAGGAATGGCTGCTGAAGGGCCGCCCCGTGGCGATTGTGGTGGCCACCATCCGCCAGCGGGCCTGCCCCCTGTATGTGCCAGACCCGCGCTGGATGGCCCTGCACAAGCTCTGGCTTGCCCGCAAGCCCGAACGCAATGCCCTCAAGCGGCCGAAGGACCAGCGACAAGGCGACGTGTTGCTCAGCGCATGCCGCTACTTTCTGGCCGACAGCTACCCCATCGACATTGATTTCGTGCTGGAGCTGCCGCCCGAGCTGCGTGACCTGTTCACCCAATGGGCACAGGCCAATGGTTTCGACCCCCTGAACCCCAGCCGCTGACCGTTCATGTGGGCCTGTACGCGGGCGGCAGCGCAGCTCAACGAACCTGCGCCTCCGCCTCAATCTCCACCTCGTAGTCCCCGATCAGCACCGCCCCACCAATCAAGGTGTTTGCCGGCCGCACCTCACCAAACACACGCCCGTGCACCTCGGCCACGCCGCGCCATTGCGCCGCGTCACGCAGATAGACCCGGGTGCGCAGCACATCGTCCATGCGCCCACCCAACGCTTCGATGCTGGCGCGAATCTTGTCGAGGATGTACACCGCCTGGCCTTGCGCATCGCCCGGGCACACCACGCGGCCATCACCATGCCCATCACCATGCGTGGCGGTGGTGCCGCTGACCAGGATGCGCGGGCCCTCGCGCACGGCGCGGGCATAGCCAGCCAGCGCTTCCCAATGGCTGCCGCTGCTCAGGCGCAGGCGCGGCGTGGCGGCGTCGAGCACCTGCACCGGGTACACCGGCGGCAGGCTGCTGAGGTGATGGCTCAGGTCGCCCGATGCGGTGAGGAAAGGTGGGCGGCGGTACTCGTCACCGCAATCACCCGGCAGCATGGTGGTGCTGGCTAACGCATCACTTAACTGGGCGTGGTCTTCACCATCCAATGCAAATGAAAACAGCGCGGTGTTGTCGGCGCGGTGCTCGCGCTCACCCGGCCGCGCGCCAACGATCACGGCGCCAACGGCGGCGTGGTCAAGCACCCAACGCACGGCCACGTTAGCCAGCGACACATCATGCTTTTGCGCCACCTGCTGCGCCGCAACCAGCACGCGCTGCAATGCCGCCCAGCCGCCGATGGCATCAATGAAACGCTTGTATTTGCTCTTGCTCCAGTCGTCGATTTCACTTGGCTCGGGCATGCCCAGCCAGCGCTCGCTCAAGAAGCCGCCGCCCAGCGTGCCATAGGCCAGCAGCTTGATGCCGCTGGCCAGGCATTGCTCGCTCATGCGGCCGGCGGCGCGCCGGTCGAGCAGCGAGAACGAGACTTGATTGGTGGCCACCGTGATGCCGTCGCGCTGCACCAGGCGCAAGTGATCGGTGTCGAAATTGGTCAGGCCGATGTGCGCGGCCCAGCCCTGCGCGCGCAACGCGGCCAGTTCATGCAAGGCATCCAGATATGCGGGGTGGGTGTATTGCCACCAGTGGAATTGCAGCAAATCAATACAGCCCACACCCAGGCGCTCGCGGCTGCGCTGCACGCCGGCGCGCACGGTTGGCGCATCCATCACACCGGGCGGTGGGCACCATTTGGTGAAGGCCTGCACCGGCGTTGACAAACGCCGCGCCAGGAGCCGGCCGGTGATGAGCTCGGCGCTGCCGTAATGGTCGGCCATGTCGAAGGCGCTGTAACCAGCGGCTGCATAGGCCTGCAAGGCATCGGCCGCGGCCTCGGCGTCCAGCATGCGGCCGCCGCGTTCCATGTCGGCCACTTGCCACAGGCCGTGGATGACGCGCGGCACGTTCAGCCCGGGGGCCAGTTCGATGCGGGGGATGGCGGACATGTGTGATTCTGTCGCGCCGCCCGGGTTGGCTATACCCTGGTTTTCAGCCAGGCACAGGCGTCGTTCATGGCACGGGTACAGGTGTCGATGTGGCCCACCCAGAACAGGAAGCCGTGGTTCATGTCCTCATAACGTGTCAGTTCAACCGACACGCCGGCTTCCTGCAGGCGGCGCGCATAGTCTTCGGCTTCGTCACGCAGCGGGTCGTATTCACCGGTCACGACATAGGCCTGCGGCAAGTTGGCCAGGCTTTCGGCGCGCATGGGTGAGGCATGCGGGTGCGCGCCGTGAGCAGCGTCTTGCAGGTAAAGGTTCCAGAACCAGACCATGGCCTCGCGCGTGAGGCCGTGGCCGGTGGCGCGTTCCAGGTACGAGGCGCGCTGCACGCTGTAATGGTCGGTCACCGGGTACAGCAGCAGTTGCGCGGCCAGCGCCGGGCCACCTTCGTCGCGCACGCGCTGGGCCACCACGGCGGCCAGGTTGCCGCCGGCGCTGTCGCCCGCCACGGCCAGGCGCGTGGCATCACCACCAAATTCATGCGCATGCGCGGCCACCCAGCGCGTGGCGGCCAGGCAATCATCGGGCGCGGCGGGGAACTTGTGTTCCGGCGCCAGGCGGTAATCCACGCTCACCACCACCGTGCCGCTGCGCCGGCAGAGCTGGCGGCAGATGTCGTCGTGCGACTCGATGCTGCACACCACGAAGCCGCCACCGTGGAAGAACACCGTCACGGCGTGGCCGGCTTGCGTGGCTTGGGCTTGGGGGCGATAGATGCGGATGCGGATGTTGCCGGCCGGGCCGGGGATGAAGCGGTCTTCGATGCTGGCCACCTCGTCACTCGGCTGGCCAATCTTGTAGCGCGTGGCGTCGGTGGCGCGAATGCT
>JANMYI010000451.1:0-9949 GCA_031381955.1 Burkholderiales bacterium | reverse complement strand
GGCGCGCTTCCCGCCCGCCACCCGCGCCGCGCTGCGCGGCGCGTCGTTAACCCATTCGGAGCCGCCGGCGGCCCAGTAGGCCTGCACCACCAACGGCGTGGCGCCCACCGTGATGAGGTCGTTCACCGCCATGGCAATGGTGTCTTGCGCAATGGCGTCGTAGTAGCTGCGCCCCGTGAGCTGCGCCATGGCATCGGCCACCAAGGTCTTGGAGCCCAGGCATTCGACGATGCTGGCCAGGTAGAACGGCCCCACGTCCAGCACATAGGCGGACTCACCGCGTGAGCCGGCCAGTTCCGCAAAACCATGCTGCGCCAGGTTGCCCGCGGTCTGTGCCGCGGCGCGCTGTGCGGCCACTTTCAGCGGGTCGATCAGGTCGTAGCGCACGCCCGCATCTTCATAGGTCAAAGGTGGCGGGGCAGGGCGGTTGGTGGCACTCATGCGCAGAATTATCGATGCCGGGGCAACGGGGTCTGCGCAGGGCCGCACACATAGAATCCAGGCCATGTCCACCACCGTCCTGGCGCGCAAATACCGGCCGAAAAACTTCGCCGACATGGTGGGCCAGGAGCCGGTCGTGCAGGCCCTGAGCCACGCCCTGGCGAACCAGCGGCTGCACCATGCCTACCTGTTCACCGGCACGCGCGGCATCGGCAAGACCACCATCTCGCGCATCCTGGCCAAATGCCTGAACTGCACCGGGCCCGACGGCAGCGGCGGCATCACCGCCGCGCCATGCGGGGTGTGCCCGGCCTGCACCGCGATCGACGCCGACCGCTACCTCGACTACACCGAGCTCGACGCCGCTTCCAACCGCGGCATCGACGACGCGCGCGACCTGATCGAACGCGCCAGCTACAAGCCCAGCGTGGGCCGCTTCAAGGTCTTCATGATCGACGAAGCCCACCAGCTCACGAAAGACGCCTTCAACGCGCTGCTCAAGACTTTGGAAGAGCCGCCTGAATACCTGAAGTTCGTGCTGGCCACCACCGACCCCGAGAAGATGCTGCCCACGGTGTTGAGCCGCTGCTTGCAGTTCAACTTGCGGCCGATGCCGGCGCCCACGGTGGCCACGCAGTTGAGCAAGATCTTGCGCGCTGAAGACGTGGCGCACGACGAAGCCGCGCTGCGCCTGCTGGCGCGCGCGGCACGCGGCAGCATGCGCGACGGCCTGTCGCTCACCGACCAGGCCATTGCACACGGCGGCGGCCAGGTCAGCGAAAGCGGTGTGCGCAGCATGCTCGGCGCGGTGGAGCACGGCCATTGCGCGGCGCTCATCGAGGCGCTGGCGGCACGCGACGGCGCGGCGCTGCTGGCGCGCGTGGCGCATCTGCGCGAACACGGCCATTCCGCGCGCGGCACGCTCGAAGGCATGGCGCGCATGCTGCAACACATGGCGGTGCAACAGGCCGTGCCCGGCGCGCTCGATGCGTCTGATGATGAGCAGGCTGACGCCGCGCGCCTGGCCGCGCTGCTGCCGGCAGACCAAACGCAGTTGCTCTACAGCATCGTGCTGCGCGGCGCCGAAGAGCTGCGCCTGATGAGCGATGAGTACGGTGCGCTGACCATGGTGCTGCTGCGCTTGCTGGCGTTTGCGCCGTCGGGGTCTGGCGCTGTGGTTGCAACCGAGGCTGCTGCCGCCGTGGCCAAGCCGCTGGCTGCGCCCGTTGCCAAGGCGGTGGCCGCCGTGGCTGTAAGCCCTGTCGTGCCGTCAGTCAGCCGCTATCCGGCCCAAACGCAGGCTCCTGCGAGCATGGTGGTGGCCAGCCCCGAACCACCGCCCTGGTTGGATGCCGAGGCGCAGGAAGCAGCGGCGCCCAGCGGCGCGGTAGCGGCCGTTGCGGCGCCGCGCAGCAGCGCACCCCTGCGCGTGGCCGACGCCGTGCTGAACGTGCCGGCACCGCCGCCACCCGCGCCTTCTTTCCAGCCCACTGCGTTGGGCCGGCAGTGGGCCACCGTGGTGGCCGGCCTGGCCGAGCAGAACCTGGTTGCCGCGCTGCTGCGTGAACTGGCCATGCAGGCCGAACTGCGCAGCGCCTCAGGCCCGCCCGATGCACCTCAGTGGCAACTCGTGGTGGAGCGCGATTCCTTGCGCACCGATGCGCTGCGCGACAAGCTGGCTGCGGTGCTGGTGCAAAGCCTGGGCCACCCTGTGACGCTGGAGCTGGTGGCCGGTGTGGCGCAAGACTCACCCGCCCGGCGCGACGCCGCGTTGCGCGCACAGCGCCAAGCGCAGGCCGAAGACACCGTGCGCACCGACCCTCTGGTGCTGGAAATGCTGGCCCAGTTCAAGGGCGCGCGCATCGTGCCGGGTTCAATCAAACCTTTGTAGTCAACGTTGTCAAAGAGGAAGCAATCATGATGAAGGGCCAACTTGCCGGGCTGATGAAGCAGGCCCAGGCGATGCAAGAAAACATGAAGCGCGCGCAAGAAGAGCTTGCCGGCGTTGAAGTCGAAGGCCAAAGCGGCGCGGGGCTGGTGAAGGTGACCATGACTTGCCGCAACGACGTCAAACGCGTCAGCATCGACGCCAGCTTGCTGGCTGAAGACAAGGACATGCTTGAAGACCTGGTGGCTGCCGCCTTCAACGATGCCGTGCGCAAGGCCGAGGCCACCAGCGCAGAGCGCATGGGCAAGCTCACCGCCGGCATGCCGTTGCCGCCGGGCATGAAGCTGCCGTTCTGATGCGCGAGGACCGGCTGGCGGGCTTGATCGAAGCCTTGCATGCCCTGCCCGGTGTGGGCCAAAAGGCGGCCCAGCGCATGGCCTACCAGCTCTTGCAGCACGACCGGCGTAGCGCTGAGCGGTTGGCCGCGGCGCTGCTGGCTGCTGTGCAGCACGTGCAGCATTGCCAGCGTTGCCACACCTTCAGCGAAGACGCGCTGTGCGCCACCTGTGCTGACACCGGGCGCAACACCAGCCAGTTGTGCGTGGTCGAGTCCCCGGCCGACCAAGCCGCCATGGAGCGCACGGGCTCATACAAAGGCTTTTACTTCGTGCTGCTGGGCCGCCTGAGCCCGCTCGATGGTGTGGGCACGGCCGACATCGGTGTCGCCGCCTTGCTCGAGCGTGCGCGCGATGGCCTGGTGCAGGAAGTGATCATGGCCACCGGCTTCAGCGCCGAAGGCGAGGCCACCGCCTATGCCCTGGCCGAGGCGCTGCGTGCGCGCGGCCTGAAGGTCACCCGCCTGGCGCGCGGCGTGCCGGCGGGCAGTGACATCGAATACGTTGACTTGAGCACCATCGCCCACGCCTTGGCAGACCGGCGCTGAAGCGCCGCGCGGCGAAGTTCAGCCGCGGCGCGGCCGGGTGGCCGCCACGCGCACGGCAGCGCGGCCACCGTTGCTGGCCGCCGCCTTGCGCACGACGCCCTTGCCGGCGCGACCGGCCACTTGGCGCTTGCCGGCGCGACCGGCCACTTGGCGCGTGCCGGCCTGGGACACCATCACCACCACGCTCTTACCCGGCGCAAAGCGCGCGCTGGCGGCCACGCCGTTCCACTGCGCCACCTGAGCCGCGCTGACCTTGTAGCGTGACGCCACGGCGGCCACGGTGTCGCCCTTTTTGCCGGCACGGAACGTGACCTTGCGCAGCGGCGGCAGGTCTGGCGCCAAGGCCAGCATGGCGTGGTCAGCCACCTGGGGGCTGACGTCGATGTCGCGCTGCGGGCTGCGCGACACCAGCAGCGTGGAGCCCGCCTTCACCAACATGCGCGGCGGGATGCGGTTCACTTCACGCAGCGTGTCTTCGCTCATGCCCACCTGGCGCGCGGCGTCGGCGGCGCGCAGGGTTTTGGGCACGGTCCAGGCGGTCCAACTGGCCAGCGGGCCTTGGTGCTTGGGCAGGTTGCGAATGAAGGCCGCGGCGTTGTCGTAGGGCAGCAGCACCTGCGGCGTGCCCGAAGCCAGGATCACCGGCTTGTTCATCTGCGGGTTCAGCGCGTGGAACTCTTCCAGCGGCAACCCGGCCAGGCGCGCGGCAACGGTCACGTCGATGTCACGCGCGATCCTCACGCTCAAAAAATAGGGGTGGTTCTCCAGCGCGGGCAACGTCAAGCCAAAGGTCTCCGGGCGCTTGACGATGTTCTTGATCGCCTGCAACTTGGGCAGATAGTTGCGCGTCTCGTCGGGCATCTGCAGGCTCTCGTAATTCACGGGCTTGCCCGCGGCACGGTTGCGTTCCTGCGCGCGGTGCACGCTGCCCGGGCCCCAGTTGTAGGCCGCCAGCGCGAGCTGCCAGTCGCCCAGGCGCCGGTGCAGCGACTGCAAGAATTCAAGCGCCGCGCGGGTCGAGGCCAGCACGTCGCGGCGGTCGTCGCGGAAGACGTTTTGGCGCAGCTTGAAGTCTTTGCCGGTGGACGGAATGAACTGCCACATGCCCGACGCACTGGCCACCGAATGGGCTTGAGGGTTGAATGCGCTTTCAATGAAAGGCAGCAAGGCCAGGTCGACCGGCATGCCGCGCTTTTCGATCTCTTCAACCACGTGAAACAGGTAGCGCCCGCCGCGGTCGGTCATGCGCGCCACGTAGTCGGGTTTGCTGGCGTAGTACTGCTCCCACTTGCGCACCAACGCGCCTTCTACACTCGGCACGCCATAGCCTTTGCGCACACGCGCCCACAGGTCGGTGCGGACGACCGGGTCGTCAAGCACCACGGGCACGTCAGGGCGCAGCGGGTCGACCGCAATGGCAGGCTCGTTGGCCAGGATCATCTCGGCGCGCCGCGCGGACTCGGCCGCTTCGTTGGCAGCGGCCAGCGCAGCCAGCGCGGCGGCTGTCGGCGGCGCCGGTTCGCTCGGCGCTATGACCACCACGGGCGCCGCGGCGGGCGCTGGTTCCACCGCCGGCGCAGGCGCGGGCGCCGCTTCGACCATCGGCGCTACCAGACCCGGGTTGGCGCAGCCGCCCAGTGTGAAAACGGCCAGCGCGGCCAACCAGCCGGCAAGGGTGCGAAGTGTCATCAGAATCGGTCTTTCCAGGAGCGGATGGCGGCAAACACGGCAACGTCGTCGTCTTGCGTGGCACCGGCTGCACGCGCAGCAACCTTGACGCTGCTTTGCGCGCAGCGCAGGAACGGGTTGATCTGGCATTCGCGCGCCAGGTTCGAAGGCAAGGTGGGCACGCCCTGCGCGCGTTGTGCCTGCGCCCATTGCGTGTAGGCCTGCAACTCGGTGTTGCCGGGCTCTACCGCCGCGGCAAAGCGCAGGTTCGACAAGGTGTACTCGTGCGTGCAACACACCCGCGCATCACCCGGCAATGCAGCCAGGCGCGACAGCGAAGCATGCATCTGCGCCGGCGTGCCTTCAAACAACCGGCCACAGCCGCCGCTGAACAGCGTGTCCCCGCAAAACAGCAACGGCGCGGTGGGCTCGCCCTGCTGCATGTAGGCGATATGGCCGGCCGTGTGGCCGGGCACATCAAGCACCTTGAAGTGCAGGCCCAGCACCGTGATCGACGCACCGTCTTGCAAGGGCGTGAAGGGCTTGGGGATGTTCTCGCGCGCCGGGCCGTATACCGGGCCGCGCAACAGCGGGCGCAGGGCATCGACGCCGCCGACATGGTCGGGGTGGTGGTGCGTCACTAGAATCGCCGCCAGCTCAAGTTTGTGCGCTTCGAGCGCGGCCGCCACAGGCGCCGCATCCCCCGGATCAACCACCACGGCGTGCACGCCATCGTGAAACATCCAGATGTAGTTATCGGTGAAGGCGGGCAGGGGCAGCAGGGTCATGGTGCAGGCGTCATCAATTATAGAGTTGGGGCATTGGTTGCAAACCGCGCCGGGTGCCAGGCTGCTGCGCTGGGAGCAGCGTCAGCTTGACGCGGCGGTTAGCGACAGTTTCGGCTTTCATGCGCTGCAACTGGGCTTGCCCGAATTGCTGGCCTTGCGCGCCAACCGCATGCCCCACCGGTGGGTCGCAATCGACTCATTGTCGCCGCCGCAGCAGATCGTGCCGGCCACCGAGCTCGATGAAGCGCTGACCACGCAGTTGCCGGTCGAGCCGGTCAGCCTGCACTGTGACTTCGATGCCTTGCCCTTCCCCAGCCAAAGCCTCGATCTGGTGGTGTTGCCGCACACGCTGGAGCATTCGCGCGACCCCCACCTCACGCTGCGCGAGGTGGAGCGCGTGCTCGTGCCTGAAGGGCGGGTGATGATCCTGGGCTTCAACCCGGCCAGCTTGTGGGGCGCGCGCCAGCGCCTGGGCCGCATGGGCCAGGGCTTGGGTCTGGCGCGCCATGAGCCCTTGTTCCTGCCGGGCTCGGGCGAGTTCATGAACTACTGGCGGCTGCGCGATTGGTTGCGCTTGCTGAGTTTTGAAGTCGAGGGCGGGCGCTTCGGCATCTACGGGCCGCCCCTGCATTCCGCGGCCTGGCTGGAGCG
Source organism: Burkholderiales bacterium (assembly GCA_031381955.1). GTDB lineage: Bacteria > Pseudomonadota > Gammaproteobacteria > Burkholderiales > Burkholderiaceae_C > Rubrivivax. The sequence goes on along the minus strand of JANMYI010000451.1, from coordinate 3,570 downwards.
CATGGGTTGGATGGACAAGGCCGGCGAACGCTGGTGGCCGGTGCTGGGTGCGGTGTATTTCCTGGTCGCCGTCAAGCGCGTGCGGGGCATGCGGCTGGTGGGCCTGGCACGCCGTGAATCGCGCGCCTCGCGCAAGGCCAATGTGGCCGTGGCGCCGCGCCGCGCCGACGCGGCCCATACGCATCAGGACACATCAGGAGCTTGATTGAGCAAGGTTGAGATCTACACCGACGGCGCCTGCAAGGGCAACCCCGGCCCCGGCGGTTGGGGCGCGTGGCTGCGCTTTGGCGAACATGAGACCGAGCTTTTTGGCGGCGAGGCTCTGACCACCAACAACCGCATGGAGCTGAGCGCGCCGATCCAGGCGCTGGGTTCGCTGAAGCGGCGCTGCGAGGTCACCATCCACACCGACAGCCAGTACGTGCGCAACGGCATCACCACCTGGATCCACAACTGGAAGAAGCGCGGCTGGAAGACGGCCGACAACAAGCCGGTGAAGAACGTCGACCTGTGGCTCAAGCTCGATGAGCTGTGCCAGGCCCACGCGGTGCATTGGCGCTGGGTGAAGGGCCATGCCGGCGACCCCGGCAACGAGCGCGCCGACGAGCTGGCCAACCGCGGCGCGGCGCTGGCGCTGAAGGACGTGGTTTAGCGTTTTGCCGCTTCGCCGTGCAGCCAGGCCAGGAACGCCTCGACCGGCGGCCTTCTTGCGTGCCGTGCCGGGTACACCGCAAAGTGCGCCTTGACCTTGACGGCCTCATCGAGCCCGAACACCGGCCGCAGCTTGCGCTGGGCAATGTGCGAGCTGGCGATGGTGGTGCTTTCAAGCGCCACGCCAAGGCCTTGGGTGGCCGCATCGAGTGACATCTGTGCGCTCTCGAAACGCACGGCAAAGCGCTGCGGCGCGCGCTGGTCGGTGAACGCCGCAAACCAGTCCGGCCATTGGACGATGCTGACATTGCATTGATCAGCGGCACCTCGCGCAACTGCTCGGGCCGCTTCAGCCGGTGCGCCTTGATGAAGGCCGCGCTGGCAAGCGGGACGATGTTCTCTTCAAATAGCGGCTCGATCTCAACGTTGGGCCAACGCGGCAACCTGTAGCGGATGTCGATGTCAGCCTGCCCGAGCGCAAAGTCGCTGTGCGTGTGCGCTGTCGTCCAACGCCTCGATCGCGTCGCTGTTCGTGGCCGGCGTGCTGCCGGGCTTGCTGATGTGCGGCGGCTTCATGGCGGCGTGCTGGTGGGTGGGCAGGCGGCACAACTTCCCGCGCGACACCACGCCGTTCGATCGACATCCTGATCCCGCCCTCCAAGCGGCTGAACGACGCGGTCGTGCAGGCGGGCCTGGCGACTGGCGTGGTGCTGCTGGTCATCATGGCCTCGGCCGCGATCGGTTGGCTGCTCACCTTCGACCAGATGCCGCAGGGCATTGCGGCGTGGATGCAAGAAAACGTGCATGCCAAGTGGCTGGTGATCCTGCTCATGAACCTGCTGATGCTGCTGCTCGGCATGTTCATCGACCTGCCGGCCGCCGTGCTGTTGCTGACGCCCGTGTTCGTGTCGCTGGCACAGAGCGTCGGCATGGACATGACGCAGCTCGGCATCATGATGGTCGTCAACCTGATCACGCCGCGCTGATCGAAGCCGGCGTCATCCCCGAAAGCGAACTCGAGACCTATGGCAGCGACGACAGCCGCCTGCCGATGTCGGGCATGGCCAGCTACACGCCCGGCATGAAGATTTCGGGCGGCTCGCTCGGCCAGGGTTTGGCCATCGGCGTGGGCATGGCGCTGGGCCTCAAGCTCATGAAGAACCCGGCCTTCGTCTACAACTCGATGTCGGATGGCGAGCTCGACGAGGGCTCGACCTGGGAGGCGGCGATGGGCGCTTCGCACCACGCGCTGTCCAACCTGATCTGCCTGGTCGACATCAACAACCAGCAGCCCGACGGGCCGTCGGGCAAGGTCATGGGCTTCGAGCCGCTGGCCGACAAATGGGCTGCGTTCGGCTGGTTTGTGCAGCGCGTCAACGGCAACGATCTGCCGGCGGTCCTGAAAGCCTTCGACGCCGCGCGTGCGCTCTCCGACGCCAAGCCGCGCGTGATCCTGTTCGACACGCTGATGGGCAAGGGCGTGCCCTTCCTCGAGTCGCGCGAGAAGAACCACTTCATCCGCGTCGATCCGCCCGATTGGCAGCAGGCGCTGGCCATCCTCGATCAGTCGCAGCCTGAAGGAGCACGCGCATGAACACCACCGTTGCACCGAAGACGCCGCGCCTGACCACCTCGGCCATGATCGCGTCGATCGCCGGCGACGACCAGCGCGTCAAGGCGGCGCCGTTCGGCAAGGCGCTGGTCGACTACGCCGCGAACCGGCCCGAGATCGTCGGCCTGACCGCGGACCTCGCCAGGTACACCGACCAGCACCTGTTCGCGCAGGCCTACCCCGAGCGCTTCTTCCAGATGGGCATGGCCGAGCAGTTGCTGATGGCCGCGGCCGGCGGCATGGCCAAGGAAGGGCTCGTTCCCTTCGCCACCACCTACGCTGCGTTCGGCACGCGCCGCGCCTTCGACTTCATCCACCAGGTGATCGCCGAGGAGAACCTCAACGTCAAGATCTGCTGCGCGCTGCCGGGCCTGACCACCGGCTACGGCCCGAGCCACGCCGCGATCGAAGACATCGCGATGATGCGCGGCGTGCCCGGCCTGACCATCGTCGACCCCTGCGATGCGCTCGACATCGAGCAGGCCGTGCCACAGATCGCCGCCCACAAGGGCTCGGTGTACATGCGCGTGCTGCGCGGCAACGTGCCGCTCGTGCTCGACGAGTACGACTACAGGTTCGAACTCGGCAAGGCCAAGCTGCTGCGCGATGGCAACGAGGTGCTGGTGATTGCCAGCGGCTTCATGAACATGCGCGCGCTTGAAGCGGCGCAAGACCTCGCCCGGGACAACATCGGCGTCGCCGTGCTGCATTGCCCAACCATCAAGCCGCTCGACGAAGCCACCATCGCCCAGGCCGTGCGCGCGAAGCCACGCCTGGTCGTCGTCGCCGAGAACCATTCGGTGATCGGCGGCCTGGGCGAGGCGGTGGCCAGCGCGCTGCTGCGCCACGGCGTGCAGCCGGCAGGCTTCCGATTGGCGGGGCTGCCCGACGCCTTCCTCGACGCCGGCGCCTTGCCAACGCTGCGCGAGCGCTACGGCATCAGCCGCGAGGCCTTGGCCAGTCGCATCAAGAGCTGGCTGGGCTGAAGCCCGAAAGCAAGACGCAGCGACTCGTTGGCGAGATGCTCGGGGGCCGGGTATCCCCGCGCGACCCAACGTAGACCCGATGCCACGCCCGCGCGCCTGCCGCTACAGTGCGTGCCCGGAGGCTCGTATATGGCGTTTAAGAGAACCCATGCCGTCGTTTCAGTGGCGGCGCTGGCAGCGGCTGGCGCGCTGGCATGGTGGTTGCAGAACCGTGCGCCCGCCGGCGGCAGCGAGCGCACCGTGGCGGCGCCGGGGCAGCAGGTGTTGGCGGGCGGGGCCGCCAGCGGCGTGGCGCGTGGCGCGGGTGCGGGTGCGGGTGCA
>JANMYI010000369.1:0-4152 GCA_031381955.1 Burkholderiales bacterium | reverse complement strand
GCGACGGAAAGCTCGCGCCCCGGTTGGACACGATCATGCCGGGCAGCGGGTTCCAGGCCGCGCGCGGTGGCGGCAGCAGGCGCACCAGCAGGATCTGCCAGAACAGCAGCTGCAGCAGCAATGGCAGGTTTCGCGCCAACTCGACATAGAACCAGGCCAGTCGCCCGACGAGCAGGTTGCCCGACAAGCGCAGCAGCGCCACCGCCGTGCCGACGATGGCGGTCAGCACGATGCCCAGGATCGCCACCTGCAGCGTGTTGACCAGCCCCGCGGCAAAGGCCAGCGCGAAGCTGTCGCCCGCGCGATAGCCGAGCAGGTTGTCGCCGAGTTCGAATGACGCCACCTCGCGCAGAAAAGAGAAGCGCAACTCCATCTTCAGGCGCGGCAGGTTGGTGGCGATGTTGCCGGCCACCCACCAGATGGCCGAGCCGAGCAACGCCGCCGCCAGCACCTGCCACAGCGCCGCGCGCACGCCCGGCCGCTGCCACAGGCGCGACAGCGCGCCGTGTGGATCGGTGGCCAGGCTCATCGGCGCGGCGGGTTCGACGGACGCTGTGCGCCTATCGGCCCGCGGCGCCTGCCACGGGCGCGCGCGTCCCTGCGCACGGGTAACGTCAGCGCCAGTTCGGCGCCCACTGCAAGCCGCCGTCGCGGGCCAGCGCGTTCATGCCGCGCGGCAGTTTGCCCGGCGACTTCATGCCGTAGCTGTTTTCCCAGATGTCACCGTAGTTGCCCACGGCCTTGATGACGTTGACCGTGAAATCGTCGCTCAGGCCCATCTTCGAGCCGATCGAGCCTTCGACGCCGAGGAAGCGGCGCACGTCTGGGTTCTTGCTGCTCTTCATCTGCTCGACGTTGCCGGCATCGATGCCCAGCTCTTCGGCGGTGACGAGTGCGTAGTGCACCCAGCGTGCGACGTTGGAGAAGACGCGATCGTCCTCGCGGATGACCGGCCCCATGTGCGACTTGGCGAAGGTCTCGTTCAGGATCACGTGGTCGGCGGGGTTCTTCAGGCGCGAGCGGCGCATCGCCAGGAAGGGCGGCTCCAGCGTGACCACGTCGCAGCGGCCGTCCTCGTACATCGGCATGATCTGCGCCGAGGTCTCGATGGCCACCGGCTTGAAGTTCATGTTGCGCGGGCGGAAGTAGTCGGCGATCAGGCTTTCGGTGATGGTGCCGGCGACGATGCAGATCGAGGCGCCGTTCAGGTCGGCCAGCTTGGTGGCACCGGTGCGCTTGTGGATCATGAAGCCATGACCGGAGTAAAGCGTCGGCCCGACGAAGTCGAACCCGAGCTCGGTATCGCGTTGCGTGGTGTAGGTGATGGCCAAGGCGGCCATGTCGATCTCGCCCGAGCGCAGTGCCGGCATGCCCTGCGCAAAACTCAGCTTGATGAACTGCACCTTCTTCGCGTCGCCCAGGATCGCGGCCGCCATGGCCTTGCAATAGTCGACGTCGAACCCGACCCATTCGCCCTTGTCGTTGAGCGAGGCCAGCCCGGGCACGCTTTCGTAGACGCCGCACTTGAAGCTGCCGCGCTGCTTGATGGTGTCGATGGTGCTGGACTTGGGCTGCGCCCAGGTATTGCCTGCAAACAACGCAGCCAGCAATGCGGCCGTGGTGCCGATCTTGTTCAACATGGTGGGATCCTTTCGTCGCGCTCGGGTGGGTGGGCTAATAGGTCTGTCCGGCGACCGTGCCGACAGCCCTGTGTTTGCGCACCTCGTCGACCGAGTTGCGCAGGTCGACCAGGTACTGGCCGATATTCTGGTGGTGCACCGGGTTGAGTGCCATGTGGATGCCCGCAGGCTCGGCCTGGCGGCCGACATACCAGCCGCGCGCGAACATCGTGTCGCTGACGGCGCCCATGTCCAGGCCCGGGTCGACCGAGCGCGTGACGAAGATGCACAACTCATGCGGCTCGAGCACGGCCAGGCCGGGAATCTGGTTGACGCCATCGACCAGCTGTTTCTTGGCATCCATGATCAAGCGGGCGCAGCGCATGTAGCCCTCTTCGCCCAGGTGCTGCACCACCGCCCAGGCCGCCGCCACCGCGCCACCGGCGCGCGTGCCCTGCATCACGTAGGTGGCGTACTGGCCGCGTTCCCAGTCGCGGAAGTCGAACTTCTGATGCTTCTGCTTGATTTCGTCCGAGCGCAGGAGCATCAGCGATGCGCCCTTGGGTGCCATGCCGTACTTGTGCAGGTCGGCCGAGATGCTGCTGACGCCGGGCACCGTGAAGTCCCAATCGGGGATCGGGTAGCCCAGGCGTTTGACCCAGGGTGATAGGAAGCCGCCGACGCAGGCGTCGACATGCAGCCACAAGCCGCGTGCCTGGGCCAGGCTGCCCAGTTCGGCGATCGGGTCGAACACGCCGAAGGGGTAGTTCGGTGCGGAGCCGACCAGGCCGATGGTGTTGGCATCGATGCGTTGTTCCATGCCCGCGAGATCGGCCTTGAAATCCGCGCGCACGGTTGGCGTGCGGCGGATCTCGATGCCCAAGGCGTGGCCGGCCCGGCTGAAGGCCGGGTGCGCGGTGCGTGGCACGACGAAGTTCGGCTCGCGGATGCCTTTTTCGGCGCGTGCCCAGTCGCGTGCGGTCTGCAGTGCGAGGAAGATGCTTTCCGATCCGCCCGAGGTGAAGGTGGCGGCCGCGCCGGCAGGCGCATGCAGCAAGTCGAGGCCGAAACGATTGACCTCGGATTCGAGCCGCGCCAGGCTCGGAAACGCGCCCTTGCCCAGGTTGTTCTCGGTCCAGTAGCTGGTGTAGGCGTTCTTCTGCACCTCGCTGAGCGCGTTGTCGAGGTAGTAGAAGTAGAACGCCATGCGCCCCTGGCGCCAGGAGAAGTCGTGCTGCTTGGCGCCTTCAAGCTTTGGCGCGATATCGCTCCAGCTCAATCCGTGAATGGGGATCTGCATGCTCGCCTGTCTCCGGTGCGGTTAGGTCGTTCGAATAAAGGTATCACAAATACCAATTTACTCAACTGCGGGTTAGCCCGCGGCCTGCGTGCGCAAGCGATTTGCTGACGCCGGTTTGCCAAACCACGGCACTGCAGCGAAGCCGATGGGCCCAGGCACAGCGGGCCTGCGCACAAATTGGCCGTCCGCTTGCCCAACGGACAGTGGAGCTTGCGCGTGCACCACTCGTGCCTGCGGCCTTTGTCTCGGCCGAAGCTGCAGTGACCTTGCGGCCAGGCGACCTCATACCGTGCATCGACAATGCATGCGCACGCAAGTGACGATGCCCCGCGCCGTCTGGCGCCACATCGCGTGAATGGCCAACCTGCCGAAGGCGAAACAGGTTGGTAAATCGAAAACGACGGTCATCGGACCGACAGGCGCCGCAGCCCGATGTCTGCGCTGCCCGTATGGTTCTAGGAGCAGCCGACATAAACGGGCCGATCACGCCAACCCTCGACGAATTCCGCACGCCGCGGCCGATCGCCGGCTGGCGCATCGTCGCCACCACCTTCTGCATGGCGCTGGTGGCCTGGGGGCTGGGCTTCTACAGCCTGTCGGTGTACGTGCAGTACCTCAGCCAGCAGGGCCGCTTCTCGGCGGCGCTGCTGTCGGCGGCGACGACCTTCCACTTCCTTGTGGGTGCCGCGGCGCTGTATGCGGTGGACGCTGCCGTCGCGCGTTTCGGGCGGCGGCGCGTGGTCATGGCCGGCGTGCTGGCGATGGCCGGCTGCGCCAGCGCACTGGCCTTTGTGCCGAACGCCTTCTGGCTGTTCGCCGCCTACGCCGGCATGGCCTTCGGCTGGGCAGCGATTTCGGGTACCGCCATCACACAGATCATCGGCAACTGGTTCGACCACAAGCGCGGCCTGGCGCTGAATGTGGCGCTCACCGGCGCCAGTGCCGCCGGCTTCGTCGTCGTGCCGGCGCTGGTGTGGGCCATCGGGCGCTTCGGCCTGGGCGTGGGCGTGGCCTCAACGGCGGCGCTGCTGGCGTTGGTGCTGCTGGGCCTGCTGGCAGTGAACCTTGTGGAGCCGGCCGGTGTCGCGCAGCCTGCGCCGCTTGCGCCGCTGCCACTGCCGAAGCCCGCGTCGCCAACCGCCGCGGCAACGGGCGGCGCATCCGGCGCCTTGCACATCGACCGCCATCTGCTGCTGCTGTGCGCGTTGTTCGGCATCGGCTGGCTGGCGCAGG
>JANMYI010000368.1:0-9642 GCA_031381955.1 Burkholderiales bacterium | reverse complement strand
CCGTCAATGCGCTGTTCGAGCAATGCCGCGCCGACTTCACCCGCACCCACCAGGCAGGCCATCAAGGCAGCGGGCACGCCCGCGGCATGCAACAGCCGGTTGATGTGATGGCCGCTGAGCGTGGCGAAATCACAGGGCTTGTAGAGCACGTCGTTGCCCGTGAGCAGCGCGTGCACGATGACGTTGCAGCCCACGAAGTACGGGTAGTTCCAGGCCGAAATGTTGGCCACCACGCCCAGCGGCTCGTGCGTGATGCGTTCGACCATGCCGCCGGCACTGAACACGTCTTCGGGCGCGATGGCGGCCTCGCATTCGGCCAGGAAGAAGTCGATGCGGCCGAGCAGGCCGTTGATCTCGTTGCGACTCTGGCTGATGGGTTTGCCCACTTCCTGCGTGAGCGCGCGCGCCAGGGTGTCCACCTCGGCCACCAGGCCGGCGCGAAAGCGTTCGATCACCGCGCGGCGCTCGGCCAACGGCAAGCGCGCCCAGGCGGGTTGCGCCGCGCGCGCAGCCGCGGACTTGGTGGCGACGCTGGAAGCATCGTCAGCCACCAGCTCGGTGATCAGTTCGCCGGTGGCGGGGTTGCGAATTAAAAGTGATGGCATGCGTTAGAAGGCGGCCTTGATCAGCCGCTCGAAGTCAGCCGCCGTGCACGGCCGTGGGTTGGTCTGGTGGCAAATATCGGCCGTGGCAATTTGCACCAGGCGCGGCAGGTGTTCAGGCTTCACGCCGCGCGCGGCCAAGCCGCCGCTGATGCCGATGCGTGCCTTCAATTGCGCCAGCCAGGGCACGAAGGCCGCACCGCAGCCAGGAATGCTGCACACATGGGCCAGCTCATCGAACTTGGCCGGCACGGCTTCGAAGTTCCAGGCCAGCACGGGTTCGATCATCAAGGCGTTGGCCAGGCCATGGTGCAGGTCGTTCACGGCACCGAGCGCATGCGCGGCCGAGTGCACCGCGCCCAGGTCTTTCTGGAATGCGATGGCGCCCATCATGCTGCTCATCATCATGTCGGCGCGGGCTTGGTAGTTTGATGGCTGATGCACAGCGTTAACCAGCGCACGGGCGCCCACACGCAGGCCTTCGAGCGCGATGCCGTCGCACAGCGGGTGGTAGGCCGGCGAGAGGTAGCTTTCGATGTTGTGGGTGAGCGCATCCATGCCCGTGGCGGCGGTGACGGCGGCGGGCAGGGCGAAGGTGAGTTCGGGGTCGGCGAACACCGCGCGCGCCAGGATCCGGGGGCTGAACACGGTGCGCTTGACATGCGTGTCGTTCTCGGCCACCACCGCCGAGCGGCCGACTTCCGAGCCCGTGCCCGCAGTGGTGGGCAGGGCCACGAAGTAGGGCAGGGGGTTCACGATGGGCCGCACGGCGGGGTGATCCCACACGTAATCGAGCATGTCGCCTTCATGCACCGCCATCACCCCCACCACCTTGGCCACGTCGAGCGCGGCGCCGCCACCGAAGCCGATCACGCAATCAGCGCCATGCGCCTTGAACGCCGCCGCACCGGCCATCACCTGCGCGCAAGTGGGGTTGCCCATCACGCCGCTGAACATGGCGGTTTGCAGGCCAGCCAAGTGGCTGATGAATTCCGTTAACACGGGCAACTTGGCCAGCGCGGCATCGGTAACGATAAGCGGGCGCGTGCAGCCCTGCTCAAGTAAATGCGCCGCCACCAGCTTGCGCGCACCGGCGCCAAAGTGAATGGGGGTGGGGAACGAAAAATGGGTCAGGGTCATGGTGTGTGACAGGGTGGCCGCGAATCATACGAAGGAACCCAGGGAAGCTGCGATGGATTCACACGGTGATTGTGGTTAGAGTGTTTTGGTTCATCCATGTTTGCACATCAGGAGATCCTTATGTTGATCCCGTCCCCGTCGCGCACTCGTCGCGTCATCGTCGGCTTCATCGCCCACGCCGAATCACCAGCGCGTGGAGGCCGCCATGACCGTCGCTGAAGCCGGACCCAACCCCAAAACAGGGCGCACGCCAAATTGGCGCATGGCGCTGGACATGGAGCGCTGCATGGGCTGCCATGCGTGCAGCGTGGCCTGCAAGGTCGAGAACACCGTGCCACTCGGCCGCTTTCGCACCAAGGTCTACTACCTCGACGAAGGCAAATTCCCCAAGGTCAAACGGCACTTCCTGCCCACGCTGTGCATGCAGTGCGAAGACACACCCTGTGTGAAAGCCTGTGATCGCATCGCCATCATCAAAGGCGCTGACGGCATCGTGCGCATAGACCCCGACCGTTGCGAACATCTGGGTGCATGCGAAACGGCCTGCCCCTATGGCGCGATCGGTTGCGACGACAACGATGTGGCCGACAAGTGCGACTTCTGCTCGCACCGCCTGGCCGTGGGCATGGAGCCTGCGTGCGTGGAAACCTGCCCGGCCGAGGTGTTCCACTTCGGCGACGCCAACGACCCCGACTCCGCCTATTCGCGCTTTGCCAAGAGCAAGGGCAGTGAGCTGAAGGCGCTGAAGCCCGAAGAGAAGACGCAGCCGCGGGTGACCTACCGCGGCCACAACGTGGCCATGGAAGCCAAGATTCCCAAGGGCAAGGTACACGACCCCTACTCCTACGAAATCGAAACCTGGACCCAGTTGCAAGCCCAGTTCCCGCGCGGCCAGCGCGTGATCTGGATGAAACCCAACCAGGCGTAGGAGATCAACATGACCAACGAATCGACGACCAACCCGTCGCGCCGCGGCATGCTCAAGGGCGGCCTGCAAGCGCTGGGGTCCTTGGCCCTGGGCGAACCCATTGCCTTGACGCCGGGCCAGGCCCACGCCGCCGCCGACCGCGAGCTGATCGGGCAGCGCAAGGCGCAGCGCCGCGCCAATGGCCGCGGCCGGCTGACGAACGACTATTCCAAAGCCAAGATCATCAAGAGCGTGTGCCTGAACTGCTCCACCGTGTGCGGCATTCAGGGCTATGTGATTGATGGCCAACTGGTCAAGGTGGGTGGCAACCCCGAAGACCCGAACAACGGCAAGAGCCTGTGCGCCAAAGGCCAGAGCGGCCCCACCATCAACACCTATGCCGACCGGCTGCTCTACCCGCTGGCGCGCGTGGGCCCACGCGGCAGCGGGCAGTGGAAGCGCATCAGCTGGGAAGAGGCCTACGCGCAAATTGCGCCACGCATTGCCAAGGCCATGAATGAGGGCAAGCCCGAAGAGGTGGCCATCCACATTGGCCGCTCGCGCCTGGGCGAAGAGATGGGGCGCTTCTTGAACGCGGTGGGCACGCCCTCACTGTTCAACCACCGCGCCCTGTGTTCCAGCAACAAGCGCGCGGCCAACTATGTTTGCCTGGGCGAGACCGACTGGGAAACGCCGGACGCCGAGCACACCAAGTACATCCTGAACTTCGGCAGCAATTTCTACGAAGCGCACCAGGGCGCGATCCATGTGGCCAAGCGCATGATTCGCGGTCGCTTTGACAACGGCGCCAAGCTGGTAACGTTTGACGTGAGGCTTTCGAACACCGCCGGGCGCAGCGATGAATGGTGGGCGCCCAACCCGGGCAGCGAAGGCGCCATTGCGCTGGCCATGGGCCACAGCATCATGGAAGCGGGCCAGGCTGATCGCGAATTTATCGACGACTGGTGCAACGTCAAGGCCGCCGAGTTGCACACCTGGCTCAAGCCCTACACGCCCGAATGGGCCGAAAAGCTCTCGGGCATACCGGCCGCGGACATCCGCCGCATGGCGCTTGAATTCGCGGCCGCCCGGCCCACCTGTGTGGCCTTCACCAACCGCGGTTCATCGGCCCACTACAACGGCTTCAACAACGACCGTGCGGTGATCCTGCTCAACGCCATTGTCGGCAGCATCGGCCAGCCCGGCGGATATTGCTATGGTGAAGAGCCCACGCGCGTGCCGCCGCGCGTGTTCCCGCAACCCAGCCCGCAGCCGCCCGCGCCCACGGCCAAGAGCGCGATTGAAAACGCCCCTGAATGGCCGCTGGCCAACAAGTGGCAGCGCATGAAGGTGGGGCAGATCGTTTACGACTACTTGAAGCAGGGCCGCGGCAAGCTGCAGGTCTACATCACCTACACGCTGGCCGCGCCGCAAACCTGGCCCGAAGGCCGCAGCCTGGCGGTGGAGGTGTTGAAGGACGAAAAGCTGATCCCCTTCCATGTGTGCTCAGATGTCGTCTACAGCGAGACCGCGCACTATGCCGACCTGATCTTGCCCGACGCCAGTTACATGGAACGTTGGGGCTTCGACACCCGCAACAACATGGAGCTGCGCGACTACGTCACCCTGCGCCAACCCATCGTGGCGCCGCCGGCCGAATGCAAGAGCTTCGTCGATGTGCTGATCGAACTGGGCAAGCGCATCTCACCCGAAACCGCCAAGTACTTCCAGTTCAAGGACCATGAAGATTGGGTGCGCCAGCGCTGCACGGGTTTGACCAAGCTGGTGGGCGAAGACGGCTTCGAGTACATGAAGAAGCACGGCGTTTGGCAAGACATGAGCAAGCCCAAGTATTACGGCCTGTACGCCTGGGAACTCAGCGCCGCGCAACTGCGCGACACGCGCGTCGACGACGCTACGCAAACCATCTACCGCAAGGCCGCCAACGGCCAGGAACAGGCGGTGGGCGTGATGCAGGGCGGCAAGGCGCGGCGCGGTTTTGCCACGCCGTCACGCCGCTTCCAGGTGTTCAGCCAGGACGTGGCCGACGCCGCCAAGGCGTTGGCCTTTCCCGAGCCCTATGGCGCCGGCATGCCGGGCTGGTTTGCCGTGCCGTCGATTGAAGGCATGGGGCCGGATCATCTACATCTCGTCACGTTCAAGTGGAACGTGCACACCCAGGGCCGCACGGCTTCGCAAAAGTACCTCACAGAAATCGTGCACCACAACCCCTTGTGGATGCACACCTCACCGCTGCAGCGCGCGGCTTGAGAACGGGCGACCTGGTGGAGATCACCACCTGGCGCGGCGTGGCGCACGCCTACAAACCTGCCACCGGTAGTCCGTGCGATGCCGTAGGCAAGGTGGTGGTGCCGGTGTACGTGACCGTAGTCTTCCACCCCAAGGTGATCGCCATGTCCAACAGCCTGGGCAACTTTGCGCATGGGCGGGCGGGCAACGGCAAGCGTGGCGCACGCGAGGCCTTCCCGGGGTTTGACGGGCAGGTGATTGCCGAAGACCAGGATCTGTCGCAAGACCTGTGGTGGGGCGCCGGCCAGGGCCTGTGGTCGCGCCTCACCGGTGCGGGCAACGGCCTGGGCGCGGGCTACAACATCAATGCCGCACTGCCGATCTACCCGGCGCCGCTGGTGGGCATGCAGGGCTGGTACGACACGGTTTGTACGGCGCGCCGGGTGTGAGACAGGCGGGGCGCTTGCGGTCGCCGGCGCGCTGAGCTGCCCTGCACCGGTAGCACCGTGCTGTGTGGCCGCTGGCACCCGGCTCGGTGTGGCCTGCCGCAACGGGTTGCCTTGTATGTGCTCTAATTGGAATCCAATTGGATTCCAATTAGATGGCATGAAAATTTCAAAACCCCTCCCCGAAGCCCTGCCCGAACCCCGACAACGCACCGGCGAAACCGAGAAGATGACGGTGAACGTGGGCGTGGTCGACCTCGGCCAGGTTGACCTGTTGGTGCAGGAAGGGTTCTATTCGAACCGTTCAGACCTCATCAGAACCGCGCTTCGCAATCAACTCGCCCTGCATGCTGACGCGGTGAAGCAAACGGTGGCGCGCCGCACGCTCATGGTGGGCTTGCAGCACTACAGCCGCGCCGACCTGGAGCGAGCCGTGGCCGCGCGCCAGCGCTTGCACGTGCAGGTGGTGGGGCTGGCCCGCATCGCTGTTGATGTGAGCGCTGAACTGGCGCTGGCTGCCATCGAGTCCGTCACCGTCCTGGGCGCGTTCCAGGCCAGCGCCGCCGTGCGTCGGGCGTTGGCTGATCGCATACGTTAATGTCTACTCCATCGCAATGACGCACCATGAAAAACCCTTTTAGCGCCCGCATGCCCCACTTCAACGCTAAAGCCATTCAAGCCACCATTCAGCGTGCGCTCGTGTCGGCCGGGCTCGACACCACCACCGGCCCGCTGCGCAGCCTGACCGAGACCCTGCGGCGCGCCTTGGGTTCCGGCGACACGGCCGAAGCCGGGGCCAGGCCCCTCGCAGGTGAGCCGGCCATTGATGTCGAAGCCCGCGTCATCAATCCGGGGCATGCCGGAAGCGACGAGCAGCCGGCAAGTCAGCCGCCTGGCCACGCGCAAGTGAGTGCGGCATTCCTAACGGGCGAGTTCAGCCATGCCGCCGGCTCGCGTTCGTACAAGCTGTACGTTCCCGCCCGCAGCGGCGCCACGCTGTTGCCGATGGTGGTGATGCTGCATGGCTGCACCCAGTCGGCAGACGACTTTGCCGCGGGCACGCAGATGAACCGGCTGGCCGATGAGCGCGGCTTCATGGTGCTCTACCCCGAGCAAGCGGCCCATGCCAACCCGGCGAAATGCTGGAACTGGTTCAAGGCGCAAGACCAGCAGCGCGACGCCGGCGAGCCGGCATTGCTGGCCGCCATGGTCAGCGAACTGGCGGCGCGCCATGGTGCCGAGCGGGAGCGCACCTTCGTTGCGGGGCTGTCGGCCGGCGCGGCGATGGCGGTGATCCTGGGCGAAACCTACCCCGAGTTGTTCGCCGGCGTGGGCGCCCATTCCGGCTTGCCGTACGGCAGCGCGCACGATGTTGCTTCCGCGATGGCGGCCATGAAAGGCGGCCGTGGCGCGATGTCAGGCCTGTCTGGCCTGCCTGGGCAGCCCGCGGCGGCGCGCAGGCAAACGGCGCAAGCGGTGCCGATCATCGTCTTCCACGGCGACCGCGACCACACCGTGCAGCAAACGAATGGCGCCGAAATTGTTCAGCAGGCCAAAGACGCCCACCAGGCCGCCGCGGCAGGCGCCACGTTGCGCACCACCACGCAACCGGGCGTGGCCCCGGGCGGCCGGCGCTACAGCCGCACGGTGCATGCCGATGCCACGGGCCAGCCGCAGATCGAAAGCTGGACGCTGCACGGCGCCGGCCATGCCTGGTCAGGCGGCAACGCCAGTGGGTCGTACACCGACGCGGCCGGCCCCGATGCGTCGGCAGAAATGCTGCGCTTTTTCATGGCGCTGCCGCGTGCCGGGCGGGCTTGAAGACCTTCAAGCGCAGCCTGTCAGACTCGATCTGCAGCAGCGTCTGCAGCGGTGCACATGCGAGGTGGAGACGATGTCGAAGGCGCAGTTTATTGGGCGCGATCGTGGCGCCGGCCACCCTATCGCGCCACAGCAGCTTCGACCATTCCCGCCAAGGCTTTGCGCAGGCCTTCAGCCGCTGGGCAGGCCGGCACACCGTGCCGCTGCGCCAGGAACGCCGGGTCGTTGTAGCCGAGCCAAACCTGTTGCGCATCGTCTTGCCAAACCAAAGCCTTCAACGGCAGGTCGATACCGGCAGTCTGCGCGCACTCCATCAGCGGCGTGCCGCCCTGCGGGTTGCCGAAGATCAGCAATTCGGTTGGTCGCAGCGTCTTGCCCACCTTCGCGGCACCGGCAGCATGGTCGATTCGGGCGAACACATTCAGGCCGTGTTCCTTCACCTTCGCTTCGAGCCGGTTCATGGTTTCCAGGGCGCTGTGCGGGCTCTTCACGGCGACCAGGCCGTCAGCGGCCTGGGCGATCAGCGCGTGGCCGAACACGAGCAGCAGGGCGGTGAGTTTGAGTCGGGGCATAGCGCCTCCAAAGAAGTTGCGCCGTTGAACGGCTAACGGGCTTGGTCGCGGCAAGCGTGGCATTCCTGACATGGGGGTCGTGCGTCACCACACTAGATGATCTCGAAATACCGCTTCAACTCCCAATCCGTCACCGCATCCTGCCACTGCCGCACCTCCCAGTCGCGCGTGGCGGCGAAGTGGTCGACGAACGTATCGCCGAACCACTCGCGGGCGATTGTTGACTCTTTGAATGTATGGTTAGCCCGCAACAGCGAACGCGGCGCGCGTGGTGTGTTCTCGCTGCCCGCGTTCGTCCCCGTAACAGGGGGCGTGGTCAGCTTCAAGCCCTGCTCCACGCCGTGCAAGCCCGCGGCGATGACCGCCGCCATGGCCAGGTAGGGGTTCACGTCGGCGCCAGGGCAGCGCGTCTCCAGGCGCGTGGCCTTGGGGCTGCCGGCAATCACGCGGAAACTCGCCGTGCGGTTGTCGATGCCCCAGGTGGGTTTCACCGGTGCCCAGAAGCCATCGACCAAGCGCTTGTAGCTGTTGATGGTGGGCCAGAACATGGGCGCGAATTCCATCAAACATTTAACTTGACCGGCCAGATAGCTTTCGAACAAATGGCTCATCTTGCGCGGGCTTTTCGCGTCGAAGAAGAGGTTTGTTTTTCCGTCCGAAAGACTTTGGTGGATGTGGCCAGAGCAGCCCGGCAGGTGCTGGCTCCACTTGGCCATGAAGCTGGGCATGATGCCGAAGCGCTTGCCGATTTCGCGCGCGCCGGTCTTGAACAAAATGGCGCGGTCGGCCTGCTCCAGCGCCTCACCAAAGGCAAGGGCCACTTCCAGCACGCCGGGGCCGGTTTCGGTGTGCAGGCCTTCGATGGGCACCTTGAAGGCGGCCATTTCGTCCATCAGCGCATGGAAGAAATCGCGGTTGTCGGCCATGCGCAGCAGGGAGTAGCCGAACATGCCGGGGGTGATGGTCTGCGGGCCCACGCCCTTCTTCGCGGCCCAGCTTTCAGGCGTTTCGCGGAAGTTGAACCACTCGAATTCCATGCCGGCCATGACCGTGAAGCCGAGCGTTTCAGCGCGCTTGAGCACGCGCTTCAAGGTTTGCCGCGGGCACACGGCGTAGGGTGAGCCATCGGCGTTGACGAATTCGCCCAGGAAGAAGGGCACGTTGTGGTCCCACGGCACGTTGCGCGCGGTGTTCAGGTCGAGCCGGGCTAACGCATCAGGGAAGCCATGCTGCCAGCCGGTGACTTGCGCGTTGTCGTAGGTCTGGTCGCCGCTGTCCCAGCCGAACACCACGTCGCAAAACCCGAAGCCGCCCTTTGGGTGAGGCTCGGTGGCGCCGAGGAACTTGTCGATGTGCAGGTACTTGCCGCGCAAGATGCCGTCGATGTCGCTGCACGCCACCTTCACCTTGCCGCTGCCGCTCTGGCGCACGGCGGCAATGGCCGGGTGCTCTTTCGTTGAAGGCTTGGTGCTCATGATGTGATCCCCATTTCTTTCAATGCTGCGCCGATGGCCTGCACCGCTTGCTGCATCTCATTGCGTCCGATGGCGCCGATGCAACCGACGCGAAAGGTCTCCACCTCGGTGAGTTTGCCCGGATAGAGGATGAAGCCGCGCGATTTTGCGGCATCGTAGAAGCGCATGAATTCATAGTTCGGATGCGCAGGCGCGTGAAAGGTGACGATGATCGGTGCCTGAATCGCGGGGTCGAGAAACGGCTTGAAGCCGAGCGCTGTCATGCCCTGAATCAGCGTTTCATAGTTGCGGGTGTAACGCGCAAGACGCGCCGGTTGACCGCCTTCTTCCTCAAACTGCGCAATGGCTTCGGCGAGCGCGACGACCACATGCGTGGGCGGAGTAAAGCGCCATTGCCCTGTCTTTTCCATGTAGGCATGCTGGTCGTAC
>JANMYI010000442.1:0-3771 GCA_031381955.1 Burkholderiales bacterium | reverse complement strand
CGCGTCGCTGTGTCGCCCCAGGGTAACGGCAGCTTGTCCAACCAGTGGTTTGCGACAAGGAGCGTCAGGGCACTACGGAAGAGCGCAGCCAGGGTTCTTTCCTCAAGCAGCACGCCGTCAACGCGAACAGCGATTCTGCCTTTGGCGCGCCCCTCGACCGCTCGTATCTTCGAGTTTGGCGTAACGATTACACCTTCATCTATCAGTACCTCAATGAGTTCATCAAAGGCTGCAGCATGTCGCTCATACAGGCCGAGTGCGATTTGCCTTTGCTCAGACGTTAGTGCCATTCGTGTTCCTCGGCTTGTGTGGCGAAGATTCTTGACGTACTCCGCGACGAGTGTCTTTGCCAACGGATTGATGGCTGGATGCTCGGCGGTCGGCACAAGAACCAGATCGTGGAGATCCTGAAACGAAAGGTGCGCCCATCGAGCAGCGGGGTCTATCGCCCGGCTGCTGCTCGCATCGCGCGAAAGGAAGACAGCGACATTTATCTCGTCAGCGTGTGCGGAGTCCAACCACGAGGCATAGCGCGACATTTGGTCGCGATCGTTCGGACTGTCGATCTTCATTTCGATCAAGACATTGAACCTGCGGGTCGTATCTCCCAATGGCTCGCATGTGCCAGCTACAAAGACATCGAATCTGCCAACACCGATGACGCCGCGCTCGGCCGAGGCAAACTCATTTGGAAAGACTGCCGCCTCGAGAACTTTTGCAAATGCCAGCCGCTCAATCTGAACTGCTGCAGAACCGCCCCGGCTGACGGCCCGTTGCGCTGCGATCAGCAGGCGCGATAACGGGTACTGGCGGGTCAGGTGCGAACCCGAGGGGTCGAGCAGCCAGCCTAAGAATGCACTGTGCCAGCGCTCAAAATGCTCGCGGCCGACAATCCTGAAGAGGCTGGGCAGCTCGGCCGAGCGCGACATCTGAAGGAATGCCGGATCGCTGACAAAGGATAGCCACCGCGCCGCGAAATCGACAGGCGCTCGTTGCCGCGTCTCCGGTGCGCGCCGCCCAGATCGACCTGGACTCGGGCGCTCAGTGTGCCGCGTCGGCAAGTGCCGGACTCCTGGCGTGCCAGTCAGTGGCCTGCTGCAAGGCATGTGCTGCATGCAGCAAGGTGCCTTCTTGAAAGTAGTTGCCGATGAGCTGCAAGCCCACCGGCATGCCGCCACCCTCGGGTGAATTCGCAAAGCCCGCCGGCACGCTCATGCCCGGCAGGCCGGCCAGGCTGGCGGGCAGGGTGAAGATGTCGGCCAGGTAGGCGGCCACCGGGTCGTCGCCCTGCGCGCCGAGCTTCCAGGCCACGCTGGGCGCCACCGGGCCGGCGATCACGTCGCACTGCTTGAAGCAGGCCTGGAAGTCGTCGGCAATCATGCGGCGCAGTTTTTGCGCTTGCAGGTAGTAGGCGTCGTAGTAGCCGTGGCTGAGCACATAGGCGCCGATCATGATGCGGCGTTTGACTTCGGCGCCGAAGCCTTCGCTGCGGGTGTGGCGGTACAGGCTGGCCAGGTCAGTGTGATCGCTGCTGCGGTGGCCATAGCGCACGCCGTCGAAGCGGCTCAGGTTGGAGCTGGCTTCGGCCGGGGCGATGATGTAGTAGACGGGGATCGAGAGTTCGGTGCGCGGCAGGCTCACATCGACCAGCGTGGCGCCGAGCTTTTCCAGCGCCGCCAAGCCCGCGTGCACGGCAGCGGCCACATCGGCTGCCAGGCCAGCGGGGAAGAACTCGCGCGGCATGCCGATGCGCAGGCCCTGCAGCGGGCGCGCGGCGCTGGCGCCAGCGCGCGCTTGCAGCATCTGGGCATGAAAGTCTTGCGCCGGGCGCTGTACGCTGGTGGCGTCGCGTTCGTCGAAGCCGCTCATCGCGCCCAGCAGCAAGGCGCAGTCTTCAGCGCTGCGCGCCAGCACGCCGGCTTGGTCGAGGCTGGAAGCAAAGGCGATCATGCCGTAGCGCGAACACACGCCATAGGTGGGCTTGATGCCGGTGGTGCCGGTGAAGCTGGCGGGCTGGCGGATCGAGCCACCGGTGTCGGTGCCGGTGGCCGCGGGCAGCAGCCGCGCGGCCACCGCCGCGGCCGAGCCGCCCGATGAACCACCGGGCACGCGGCGTGGATCCCAGGGGTTGCGCCCCGGGCCGAAGGCCGAGTTCTCGTTGGCCGAACCCATGGCGAATTCATCGCAGTTCAGCTTGCCCAAGGTGACCATGCCGGCACCCGGGCCACGCCCTGGTTCGCCGGCACCCAGGCGCGCCACCACGGTGGCGTCGAAGGGGCTGCGGTAGCCGGCCAGCACGCGCGAGCCGGCGGGGGTGGGCAGATCCTGGGTAACGAAGATGTCTTTGTGCGCCACCGGCACGCCCAGCAGGGGAGCACTGTCACCCCGCGCGCGCCGGGCATCGGCCGCACGCGCCTGGCTCAGCGCGCCCTCGGCGTCGAGCACCACATAGCAGCCCAGCGCTTGCTGTGCCGCGCCCCGGGCGAGCAGGGCTTGGGTCACTTCCATGCTGCTCACGCGGCGCGCCGCCAGGGCCTGCGCCAGCGCGACCACACCCATGTCATGCAAGGCCAGCGAACTCACTCGATCACCTTGGGCACCAGGTACAGGCCGTCTTGCACCGCCGGGGCACTGCGCTGGTTGAGTTCACGGTCAACCACTTCGCTGACCACATCGTCACGCAGGCGCAGGCTCACCTCCTGCACCGCCGACAGCGGGGTGTACAGCGGCGCCACGCCCCGCGTGTCGACGGCGCTCATCTGGTCGACGACGGCGAAAAAGCCGTTGAGCTGGCCCAGCATGGCAGCTTGTTCGGTATCGGAAAGGTCGAGCCGGGCCAGCTCGGCAATGCGGCGCACATCCTGTGCAGTCAGTGGCATGGGGCGGGTCTTGGGGTGGTGTGCAGCCCGGCGCGCGGCCCGCAGGCCCATGGGCAAGCAGTGCTCGCAGCCCGGTTGCGAGGGGGCGATGCGGTATTATCCTTCGGTTAACCACCTGCACGCAGCGCGCTGCGCCTAAGCGCCCCCACTGTCCAACATGTTCGCACCCCTGCGTCGCTACTTCTCCACCGATCTGGCCATTGACCTGGGCACCGCCAACACGCTCATTTACGTGCGCGGCAAGGGCATTGTTCTGGACGAACCCTCAGTGGTCTCCATCCGCCACGAAGGCGGGCCCAACGGCAAGAAGACCATCCAGGCCGTGGGCCGTGAGGCCAAGGCCATGCTGGGCAAGGTGCCCGGCAACATTGAAGCCATTCGGCCGATGAAAGACGGCGTGATCGCCGACTTCACCGTCACCGAACAGATGCTCAAGCAGTTCATCAAGATGGTGCACCCACGCTCGCTGCTGCGGCCCAGCCCGCGCATCATCATTTGCGTGCCTTGCGGCTCCACCCAGGTGGAACGCCGCGCGATCCGTGAGTCGGCCCTGGGCGCGGGCGCATCCGACGTGTACCTGATCGAAGAACCCATGGCCGCGGCCATCGGCGCCGGGCTGCCGGTGAGCGAAGCCTCGGGGTCGATGGTGGTCGATATCGGCGGCGGCACCACCGAAGTCGGCGTCATTTCGCTCGGCGGCATGGTCTACAAAGGCAGCATCCGCGTCGGCGGCGACAAGTTCGACGAATCGATCATCAACTACATCCGCCGCAACTACGGCATGCTGATCGGCGAGCCCACGGCCGAGGCGATCAAGAAGAACATCGGCTCGGCCTTCCCAGGCAGCGAAGTCAAGGAGATGGAAGTGAAGGGCCGCAACCTCAGCGAAGGC
>JANMYI010000258.1:0-12695 GCA_031381955.1 Burkholderiales bacterium | reverse complement strand
CCAGGCCCACCTGCCCCAGCCGCGGACGCAGCGCGTCGATGTAGGCCGGCAGGTCGTGTGAGCCGCTCTCTTCGCAGCTCTCGATCACGCCGACACAGCGCGGGTGCGGCAGGCCTTGCGCCTGCAGCGCTTCGAGCGCGGTGATCGCGGCATAAACCGCGTAGCCATCGTCGGCGCCGCCGCGGCCGTAGAGCAGGCCGTTCTCGAACTTCGGCGTCCAGGGGCCCAGGTCGTTGCGCCAGCCGTTGAATTCGGGCTGCTTGTCGAGGTGGCCGTACAGCAGCACGGTGTCGCCGCTGCCGCCGCCATCGCCAGCATGTGTGGCCGGCACATCAAAGAAAATCACCGGCGTGCGCCCGGGCAGGCGAATCACCTCCAACGTTAACCCAGCAACTTTGCGGCTTTCTACCCAGCCGGCAGCGTCGACCAGCACGCGCTCGATGTGGCCGTGGGCCTGCCAATCGGCATCGAACATCGGGCTCTTGGCGGGAATGCCAATGTAGTGCGTCAAGGCGGGCACGATCTGCTCGTCCCACTGGCGCGCCGTGTGGCGGGCCAGACCTTGAGCTTCATCGGGTTGCACGGGCAGCTTGGGGTCGCGGGCGTTCATGGGGGTCTTTCGGGTGCGGTTGGGGCGAGCTTGTCAGCGCGGCAGCAGGGCGTCAAGCCCGCGGCACAGCGCGGTGAGCACGGCGTCGCGTTCGGGCTCATTGAAGATTTCGTGATACAGGCCGTGCCAGGCCCGCACGCGCAGCCACTCGCGCGGCGCGGCGGCGGCAAATTCGGCGCTGCCGCCCGAGGCCACGCAACGGTCGGCGCCGGCCCACATCAGCAAGGTGGGCGTCTTCCAGTGCGGGGCCAGGGCGCGCGCGTGGGCGCCGGCGTCGATGATGAAACGCGCCAGGCGCGGGGTGATGCGGCTGTGCACCAGCGGGTCGGCCTGGTAGGCGGCCACCACCGCCGGGTCGTGCGACAGCCAGGCCGGTTTCAGGCCGTTGCCCGCCGCCAGGTTGGGCGCAAAGCGCAGGCCGAAGGCGAGCAGCGCGCGTTGCGCCGCGCTCATGGCCACCGCCAGGGCGGGCGAAGACAGCACCAGCGCATCCACCTCGCGCTGCCACAGCGCCGGCGCGCTGCTCAGGCCTTCGGCCACGAAACGCGCCGCCACCGCGCCGCCCATGCTGTGGCCCAGCAGCACCAGGGGGCCGGCGTCACCCAAGGCGTCAATCGCCAGGGCCAAATCGAGCAGCAGGCTTTCTGGCAAAGGCAGCGCGCCGCGCGGCCCGGTGCTGGCGCCATGGCCGCGCTGGTCGTACGCCACCACGCGCCAGCCGGCCACATTCAAGCGCGCCGCCACATGCGCGTAGCGGCCCGCATGCTCGCCCAGGCCGTGCACCAGCAACACACTGCCGCGCGGCTGCGCCACGGGCCACTCAACGGCGTGCAGGTCCAGGCCGTCATGCCCCTTGAAACTGTTCATGGCTTGCGTTGGTAGATGAAGTGATAGACGAGGCCCACCAGCACGCTGCCGCCCACCAGGTTGCCCGGGATCACCCACAGCAGGTTGTGGCCGAAGCCGGCCCAGGTGATGGCTTGAGCAAGCGCCGGGTCGATGGCCACCGCGCCATGCGCCTTGAGCAACAGCGCCAGCGGGAACAGGTACATGTTGGCAATGCTGTGCTCGAAGCCCGCGGCCACGAAGGCGGCCACCGGCGGCACGATGGCCACGGCCTTGTCGGTCACGCTGCGCGCGGCCAGGCTCATCCACACCGCCATGCACACCAGCACGTTGCACAACACGCCCTTGAAGAAGGCCTCGGTAGGCGGCAGCGTGGCCTTGGCCGCGGCCAATTCAAGCACCTTCAGCGCCACACGCCCGCCGTTCATCTGCGCATGGCCGGCAAGAAAAACCAGCAGCGCCAACCCCGCCGCGCCGACGAAGTTGGCGGCGCAGACGACGCCCCAGTTGCGCAGCAATTCGCGCAGGGTGATGCGGCCATCGGCATAGGCCATGGCCAGCAAGTTGTTGCCGGTGAACAGCTCCGCGCCGGCCACCACCACCAACAACAGGCCGAGCGAAAACACCAGGCCGCCAAGCACGCGGCCGGCGGCGAAACCCAGGCTGGCATCACTGGCCACCAGCACATTGAACAACATGCCCAGGCCGATGAAGGCGCCGGCCAGCATGCCCAGCAAGGCCATGGTGGCCAGCGGCATGCGCGCCTTGGCCACGCCGACGTCTTCAACCCGCCGGGCAATTTCGCGCGGCGCATAGGCATCAAAGCCAAAGCGCTCGTCGGGCCGGGTCACCATGGCAGGTTCGGAGGTGGCGGGCTCGGGCATGGCGGGGCAGTTTATGCTCGTGCCGCACGCCCCCTGACGCATCCGAAAGCCCGCCATGAACGAGTTCTTTGCGCTGACCACCAGCAGCACCAACCAGGGCATTGCCCACCTGCAACTCAACCGCCCCGAGCGTTTCAACACCATGGCACCGGCCTTCTTCCCGGCGGTGCGCGATGCCATCAACGAACTCAACGACGCCGGCGCCACGCGCGTGCTGGTCATCTCATCCACCGGCAAGCATTTCTCGGCCGGCATGGCGCTGGATGTGTTCGGTGCCGATGCGGCGGCCCTGGTCACCGCCAACGCGCGCCAGCGCCTGGCCTTTCAAGACCATTTGCGCCGCCTGATGGCCTGCTTTGATGCGGTGGAGCAAGCGCGTTTCCCGGTGATTGCCGCCATCCAGGGCGGCTGCGTCGGCGGCGGGCTTGATCTGGCGTGCAGTTGCGACATCCGCGTGTGCAGCGCCGATTCCTTCTTCACGCTGCAAGAAATCAACATCGGCATGGCCGCTGACCTGGGTGTGCTGCAGCGCCTGCCCAAGCTGGTGCCGCAAGGCCTGGCGCGCGAGATGGCTTATTGCGGCGAGCGCATCGATGCGCAGCGTGCCCTGGCCGGCGGCTTGGTGAACAGCGTGTTGCCCGATGCGCCGGCGCTGCTGGCGCACGCCATGAAGCTGGCCGCCAGCATCGCCGGTAAATCACCCCTGGCCATTGCCGGCAGCAAGCGCACGATCAACTATGCGCGCGACCACAGCACCGCCGAGGCGCTGGAACAAATGACGCTGCTGCAAAGCGCCATCTTCGACATCGACGAAATGGGCCGCGCCATTGCCGGCTGGAAGGCCAAGACGGCGGCGCAGTTTGATGACTTGAGTGCGATTGCCAACCCTTGAGGGCCGGGTTCAGCGCGAGCCCGACAGGGCTGCGACGGCTTCGTTCATCAGCCGCGCCGAAGAGTGCGAGCAGTTGGTGCGCAAAGTGGTCGAGCTGCACGGCACCGTCGATAGCCTGGTGAACTCGGCAGGCATCGTCAAGACGCAGTCGTTGTTGGACATTGCACCCCAGGACCTCGAGCTCATGCTTGACGTGAATTTGAAGGGTGTGTTCCATCTTTGCCAAAGTGTGCTGAAGGTCTTCGTTGAGCGCGGCTGCGGCACCATCGTCAACATCGCATCACTCGCCGCCCAGCGCGGCGGCGGTTAGGTGGGCGGGGCCCACTACGCGGCATCGAAGGGCGGCGTGTTGAGCCTGACGCGCAGCATCGCCCGGGAGTTCGGCGCGCCGGGCATTCGCGCGAATGCCATCTGCCCCGCCATGATCGACACGCCCATGCTCGATGGCCTGTCGGCAGACCGGCTGAAGGGCATCGTCGAGGCGATTCCGCTGAAGCGCACCGGCACCACGCGGGAACTGGCAGGCGCCTGCCTCTTTCTCGCCTCGGAACTCTCGGGCTTCGTCACGGGGGCGACCCTTGACGTCAACGGTGGCACCCACATCCACTGACCGCGCCGTTGATCAATCACCCCTGCTGTGCGAAACCACATGGGCAAACAAGTGCACTTCCTGCCATTCGAGTCCCTGCCGTGAGTCATCGCCAGGCCAGGCGTTGGCCATCAAGGCACCGCACCCTCAAGCCCCCGCTTCACTAAAGTCAATCAACACCTTCATCGCCTGCCGGCGCACGCTGGCCTGCTCGAACGCCGCCACCGCGTCTTGCATCTTGAACTGGTGCGTGATGACGGGCGACAAGTCAATGCGGCGTTCGTTGATGAGTTTCACCGCCAGCGCGAATTCGGCGTGGAAGCGGAACGAGCCGCAGATGCTCAACTCCTTGGCCACCACCATGTTTTGCGGCAGGCTCACATCACCGCCAAGGCCGAGCTGCACCACCACGCCGCGCGGGCGCATCACTTCCAGCCCATCGCGAAACGCGCGCTCGTTGCCCGAGCATTCGAACATCACATCGAAGCTGCCCTTGTTGGCCGCATTGCGCGCGACCCATGTTTTGTCAGTCGCCGCATTGATGGTTGCCGCAGCGCCGACTTTTTTGGCGATGACCAAGGGCTCGTCCACCACGTCAGTGGCCACGACTTCGGCCGCGCCGTGCAGGCGCGCCGCCGCCACCACCAGCACGCCGATAGGCCCGCTGCCCGAAACCAACACCCGCTTGCCCAGCAGCGGCCCGGCGCGGCCCACGCCGTGCAAGGCCACCGAGAAGGGCTCGGCCAGCGCGGCCTGGCTCAGCGGCACGCCGGCGGCCACTTGGTGGCACTGGCTGGCGTTGCACAGCAGCACATTGCGAAACGCACCCTGCACATGCGGCATGCGCATGGCGCTGCCGAAGAAGCGCATCTCCAGGCACTGGTTGGGCAGGCCTTCGAGGCAGAACTTGCACGCCGCACAAGGCTGGCTGGGGTTCACGGCGACACGGTCGCCCACTTTCACGCTGGTCACGTCGGGCGCCACGGCCGCCACCGTGCCGGCCACCTCATGGCCCAGCACCATGGGCTCTTGAATGCGCACGGTGCCAAAGCCGCCGTGGTGGAAGTAGTGCAGGTCTGAGCCGCAAATGCCGCCCATGCCCACGCGCACCAGCACCTGGCCGGGGCCGGGCTCGCCGGCGTCGCGTTCATCCAGCCGCAGGTCATTCGGGGCGTGGATCACCAGGCACATGCAACGCATCTTCATGCTAGTTCCTTGAAACGTTAATGACTATGTGGCTGCGGCGCGCAGCACATTCAGCAGCTCGCGGCCTTCGGCCAGGCGGTTGATGTTGTCAGCCAGCGTGGCTTGCCGGCGCTTGAGCATTTCGTGCGTCCAGCCCGACATGTGCGGCGTCATGGTCACGTTGGGCAGGCTTGCGAAATCAAGCTTCGAAGGCGCGCATTCGCGCTTCTCGGCCGTGGGGTATTGGTACCAGGTGTCGATGATGGCGTCGGCGATGCGTTTGCCCGCCAGCGCGTCGTACAAGGCCTGCTCGTTGATCACCGGGCCGCGGCCCACGTTGACGATCACCGCACCAGGCCGCATGGCCGCCAGTTCTGCGGCGCCGACGATGCCGGTGGTGTTGGCGGTCAATGGCAAGCTCACGACGATGGCGTCGGCCGCGGCCATGAATTCGGCCAGTTGATGCAGCCCGAAGCTTTGCGCCACGGCGGCATCGTTCACCGCGCTGCGGTTGGCCACCACCACCGGCATGCCGAAGGCGCGCGCGCGCGCGGCCACGGCCTTGCCGATGTGGCCGTAACCCAGCAGGCCGATGGTGCTGCTGCCCAATTCAGTGCGCGCCGCGCCGGGGCGGCCGGCTTGCAGCGGCCAACGGCCCTGGCGCAGGTCAGCGTCGGCCTGCGCCAGCGGCACATGGCGCAGCAGCAGCGCGGTCATCACGAATTCGGCAATGGCCTGTTCGTGGCCGTGGCAGTTGCACAGCGTGGCCCGTGGCGGCAGCAGCGCCAGGTTGATGCTGTCGGTGCCCGCGGCGGGGGCCTGCACCAGGCGCGCGGCGCGCGGTGTAGGCAGGCTGGCGTCGAGCCGGGTGGTGATGATGACGTCGGCCTGCTCGTAGGTTTCGCGCTCGCCGGACTGGGTTAACGTATCACTCAAGTCGGCGATGCGGTGTGCGGTGCCAACCAGTGCCTCGAAGCCGCGGCGAAAGTGGCCCATGCCGGGGCCGTGGAAAACGATGCTCAATGCGGCTTGCGCCATGCCGTGATCTCCTGGTTCAGCGCGTCATCATATGCAGCGGCCACATCACGATTTGCGGGAAGACCACCAGCAGGAACATGACGATGATCTGCGCAATCATGAACGGCACCACGCCCTTGATGGCGCCGCCCATGGGAATCTTGGCCACGCCGCACACCACGTTGAGCACCGTGCCCACGGGCGGTGTCACCAAACCGATGGCGTTGTTCATGATGAACAGCACGCCGAAGTACACCGGGTCGATGCCGGCTTGCTTGAGCACGGGCATCAGCACCGGGGTCGTGATCAGCACGGTGGGGGTGAAGTCCAGCGCCGTGCCCACCACCAGCACCAGCGGCATCAGCGCAGCGGTCAGCAGCATGGGGCTGTCCATCAGCGGAGCTACCAGCTCGGCCAGCTGCTGCGGAATGTTGGCCGTGGTGATGAGCCAGGCCGACACGCCCGCGGCCGACACCAGGAACATGACGATGGCCGTGGTTTCGGCGGCGCGGTAGAACAGGTGGAACAGGTGCGCGGGCTTGATTTCGCGGTAGACCACCAGGCCAACAAGGAGTGAATTCACCGCGGCGATGACGGCCGCGTCGGTGGGTGTGAAGAGGCCGAACTTCAGCCCGCCCACGATCACCAGCGGCAGCACCAGCGCCCACAGCGCTTCGCGCGTGGCGGTGATGCGTTCAGCGTTGCTGCGCCGGGGTTCCGCCTTGGCCTGGTCTTTGCCGATCGACCAGCGCCAGGCCAGCATGATGGCCACGCCCATCAAGATATCGGGAACGATGCCGGCGATGAACAACTTGGTGATGGACACACCGCCCGTCACACCGTAGATGATCATCGCGATGGACGGCGGAATCACCGGCGCGATGATGCCGCCGCAGGCAATCAGCCCACATGAACGGTTAATGTTGTAGCCGGCGTTGCGCATCAGCGGCACCAGCACCGCTGCCAGTGCCGCGGTGTCGGCCACGGCCGAACCTGAGAGCGAGGCCATGATCACCGCCGCCACCACTGCCACATAGCCCAGCCCGCCGCGGATGTGGCCCACCCAGGACATGGCCATGTAGATGATGCGCCGCGTCATGCCGCCGGCGTTCATGAACTCGCCGGCCAGCATGAAGAAGGGCACGGCCAGCATCGGGAAGCTGTTGGCGCCGTCCCACATGCTTTGTATGACGATCTGCGGGTCGGTGACGCCCATGTAGAGCATCATGGCGATGCCGCAGCCGATGAGCGCAAACGCCACCGGCATGCCCAGCGCCATCAAGCCCAGCAGCGAGCTGATGAAGACCAGGATGGTCATGGCCGCGCCCCCTGTTTGCCTTCACCGGCCCCAGCCTGGGCCTGCTGCGCCACGATCTCGCGTTCGGCTTCGAGCGCCTCGCTCATGCCTTCTTCATGCACGTCGATCAACTCGTCGTCGCTCACCTGGCCGGCCAGCAGGCGCAACAGGTTGGCCGCGCAGATCAGCGCGATCGCCGAGCCGGTGAGGTAGCTCACGCCGAACACCCACAGCATGCTGATCTGCGCCACCGGCGAGGCATTGCCGCTAATGATGTCGTGCTGCAGGTACGTGCCGCACACGATGTACAGGCAGCACACCAGCATGATGGCCTGGCTGATGGCCCAGCACACGCGCCGGCCCAGGCGGGGCAGGGCCTGCACCACGATGTCCACGCCCAGGTGGGCGCGTTTGCGCATGCCGACGATGGCACCCAGGAAGGTCATCCACACAAAGGCATAGCGCGGAATCTCTTCAGACCGGTCGATGCGGGTGTTGAAGAACAGGCGCAGCACGACGTTGCCGAACACCATCACCAGCATCAGCGCCAGGCACAGCACCGTCCCAGAACTTCTTCGATGCCACCAGCGCCACCGGGGTGTAGACGTGGTTGGTCACCGAGATGAACTTCTGCGCTTCCTGCATCTTGTTCGAATACATGTGCACCAGCGGGTTCTCTTGCCCATCGAGCGCTTTGATTTCCAGCGCCGGGAAGACTTCGGCAAAGGCCATGGGCACGGCGTCGGCGCCGATGGTCTTCCAGGTTTCAAGCGCCACCGGGTTGGCCATGACGCGAATCTTCAAACCCGCCACGTCTTCCAGCTTGGTCACGCTGCGCTTGCTGTTGGAAAGGTTGCGAAAGCCCATGCCCGTCCAGGTGAGGCCGACCAGGCCGGCGGGTTCGATCTTCTGGAAGATGATCTTCGACGAGTTGCCGTCAAGCACGGCGCAGACCTCTTTTTCATTCGCGAACATGAAGGGCAAGTCCCAGACCCCGCACTTCCTTCACGCGCGTGCTCAAGGGCGCCAGGGTGCCGATGTACAGCTCTTGCGTGCCGGCCTGCACGGCCTGCAATTGTTTCTCGTCGCTGCCCAGCACGCCGGAGTGAAAGGCTTGCACCTTCACGCTGCCGTTGGTGTAGCTGGTGGCGAGTTCGGCAAAGCGTTTCATCGCTGCGGCCTGGGGGTGGCTTTCGGGCATGGCGTGGCCGATCTTGGCGTTGACCTGCGCCCACGCGGTGGTGGCGGTGAAGG
The DNA here is from genome assembly GCA_031381955.1 of Burkholderiales bacterium. Taxonomy (GTDB): domain Bacteria; phylum Pseudomonadota; class Gammaproteobacteria; order Burkholderiales; family Burkholderiaceae_C; genus Rubrivivax. The sequence goes on along the minus strand of JANMYI010000258.1, from coordinate 4,121 downwards.
CCAATGCGGCCAAGGCGGCCAGAGCGATGCCACGGGGGGCGTGTTGAAGGCTCATAGGGTGTCCCCGTGAGTAAGTGGTGGTGACCGAGTCGCAGTGCGTAGCGAAGCGCTACAACACCGCGAGCATGCCGCCATCGACATAGACGATTTGCCCGTTGACGAAGTCGGAAGCGTGGGAAGCGAGATAGATTGCTGTGCCCACAAGCTCGTCGGGCCGGCCCCAGCGGCGCGCCGGGGTGCGTGCCTTGACCCAGGCGTCGAAGGCGGGGTTGTCGATCAGCGCCTGATTCATTTCGGTGGCCATGTAGCCCGGGCCAATAGCATTGGCTTGAATGCCTTTTTCAGCCCATTCGGCAGCCATGGTGCAGGTGAGCGCCCGAATGCCGCCTTTGGCTGCTGTGTAGGGCGACACGGTGGCACGGCCCACCTGGCTCATGAGCGAGCCGATGTTGATGACCTTGCCGCCCTGGCCGCGCGCCAGCATGCGCCGCGCCGCTTCACGGCTGACCAGGAAGGCGCTGGTGAGGTTGGTGTCGATCACGCGCTGCCAGTCGGCCAGCGCCAGCTCGACGATGGGCTGGCGGTGCTGGATGCCGGCGTTGTTGACGACGATGTCGATGGTCACGCTCGCCGCGTCTAACGTTTCAAATGCGGCGATCACGGCGGCTTCGCTGGCCACGTCGAAGGCGGATTCGATGGCAGTGTGGCCCTGCTCGCGCAGCGTGGCGGCGGCCGCCTTCACCCGCCCGGCATCGCTGCCGTTGATCACCACGCGCGCGCCGGCTTGTGCCATGCCGGTGGCAATGGCCAGGCCCAGGCCGCGCGACGATCCGGTGATCAGGGCCGTGCGGCCAGAGAGATCAAACAAAGAGGTAGACAAGGCACTGACTCCTTTCAATCGTTATGCCGTGGTTCGGCGCACCGTGGTGTCAGCGCGCTCATACACGCCGGGTTGCAACTCCAGCCCCAGGCCCGGCCCTTCCATCGGGTGGACAAAGCCGCCCTCAATGCGTGGCACGGCGGTGACGAGTTCGTTGTACCAGCCGCGGTAGAAGGCCCGCACCGATTCCTGGATGAGCGTGTTGGGCTGGCTGAAGCTCATGTGCACCGCGGCGGCAAAGCCCACCGGGCCGATGCAGTCGTGCGGCGCAAAGGGCCGGTGGTAGGTCTCGGCCATGGCGGCGATCTTGCGGCCTTCGGTCAGGCCGCCGGTCCAGCACAGGTCAACCATCACCACATGCATGGCGTCGCGGTCGAGCATGTCTTTGTAGGGCCAGCGTGAGCCCAGCGTTTCGCTGGCGCAGACCCACACGTCGGTGCAGCGCGCGTACTCGGCTAACGCTTGAGGTGAGTTCATGCGGATCGGGTCTTCAAACCACATCGGCATGAACGGTTCGAGTGCGCGCGCGATCTGCTTGGCCGCGGGCAGGTTCCACAGCGAATGCAGCTCGACCATGATGTCCATCTTGTCGCCCACCCGCTTGCGGATTTTCTCGAACGGCTCGCAAGCCCGGCGCATTTGCGCGGCGTTGATGCTCATGCCGCCGGTTTCAATGGCGATGGGGTCGAACGGCCAGATCTTCATCGCGCTGATGCCGTTGGCCAGCAGGTCTTCGGCCAGATCATCGGCGCGGTTCATGAAGCCATCGAGGTCTTCATACTGCCCGGCGGCCTGGCCCAGGCTCCAGTTCGAGACCGGCCGGATGTTGGTGGAACGCACGTAGCGCGTGCCGGCGCAAGTGTTGTAGATGCGCTGCTTGTCGCGGCACAGGCCGCCGAGCATCTGGTGCACCGGCTGGTTGCAGACCTTGCCGAACAGGTCCCACAGCGCGATGTCAACGGCTGACGCAGCGCGCGTTTCAACGCCGGTGCTGCTCTGCGCCATCGGCAGGTTGAGCATCTCTTTGTTCAGCGCTTCGATGTGCAGCGGGTTGCGCCCCAGCAGGCGCTGCGCCAGCGTGTCGTGGATGTGCGCTTCCACGGCACCCGCGCCATAAAACGTTTCGCCCAAGCCAATGACGCCTTCGCTGGTGTGCACGCGCACCCACAGCACGTTGGCAAATTCGGCCACGCGGATGGTTTCGATTTCAGTGATCTTCATTCCGCCGCTTTTTCGGTGGCCAGGCGCACGCGTCGCGCCTTGGCGTTTTGTGATTTGACGATGCGCAGGCTGTCTTCCGCCCACCGGTCGACCAGCGTGTTCATGGCCGCTCGTGCGCGTGCCGGCTTGTGTTCGGCGATGGCGCGCAGCACGTTGCCATGCAAGGCCAGCGAGCTGAGCCCGTCGTCCTTGCTGTGCGTTGAAAAGCCGATGGCGAAGGTGAGCGCGCCTTCGATGCTGTGGCGCAGGCCGAGCAGCAAGTGGTTGCCCGCGGCTTCCAGAATGCCCAGGTGAAAACGCAAGTCCGCCGCAATGTGCGCGGCCACCTGGCTTGGATCTGACATTTCGCTGAACGTGGCGCGCAAAGCTTCAATTTGCGCCGGCGTGGCGCGCGCGGCCGCCAGCTCGGTCGCGGCGGGCTCGATGATGCGGCGCAGGTCGATCACGTCTTCGATCAGCTTGGCATCGAAGGCGCCGGCAAAGCGCCAGCGCAGGATGTCGGGGTCGAGCTGGTTCCACTGCGCGAACGCGAGCACGCGCGTGCCGGTGCGGGTGCGCACCTGGATCAGATTTTTCTGCGCCAGCACCTTGATGGCTTCGCGCACCACGGTGCGGCTCACGCCCAGTTCGGCCACCAGCGCGACTTCCACCGGCAGCGCCGCATCGGGCGCGAATTCACCACGCACGATGCGCGCGCCCAGCTCATCGACCACATGCTCATGCAGGCGCTTGGGGCGGATTGCGGGCCGGCGGTTCATTCATACTATGATAAAACCAATCGCGCTGATGTCAACGGCGCACCCCACGGCGCGCCGCCGTAGCGCTACCCGGGCTGTGGTTCTTCGCCCGGGCCGGCCCGCATAGCGGCCTGGTAGCGCGCCTGGTTCTCGGCGTTGGGCGGGTACAGGCCGGGCAGCGCCGCGCCCTGGGCCACTTCGCCCATGATCCAGTTCTCAAACCGCTCTTGCTCGGGCGCCAACGCCAGCACTTCGGCAAGCAGCGCGGCAGGGATCAACACCGCGCCGTCATCGTCCACCACCACCACGTCACCCGGGAACACCGCCACGCCGCCGCAGCCGATGGGCTGCTGCCAGGCCACGAAGGTCAGCCCGGCCACCGAGGGCGGCGCGGCAACGCCACTGCACCACACCGGCAGGCCGGTGCCGAGCACGCCGGCCACATCGCGCACCACGCCGTCGGTGACGAGTGCGGCCACGCCGCGCCTGGCCATGCGCGCGCACAAGATATCGCCAAAGATGCCGGCGTCTTGCACGCCCATCGCATCGACCACCGCGATGCAGCCCGCCGGCATGGCCTCGATGGCGGCGCGGGTGGAAATGGGCGAGGCCCACGACGCCGGCGTGGCCAGGTCTTCGCGCGCCGGCACGAAGCGCAGCGTGAAGGCGCGGCCCACCAGCCGCGGCTGGCCCGGGCGCAGCGGCTTGGTGCCGCGCAGCCAGACGTTGCGCAGCCCCTTCTTCAGCAAGATGGTGGTGAGCGTGGCCGTGGTCACTTGCTGCAGGGTGGCAATGGCCTGCGCGTCAAGCTGCATGTCAATGGTGGGTGTGGTCATGATGTGTGTCCTTTCATGGCGCACTGCGCGCCGGCAATTCGCTGCGCAGCGCCTGCATTGCCAGCGCCGCGATGACCAGGCCGAACCCGATCAGGTCCACCATGCGGCCGGGGTAGACCAATGCGAAGCCGGCCACGAGCAGCATCGAGCGCTCAAGCAGCGTGGTGCGCTTCAGGGCCCAGCCCTGGAAGCCGCCGGCCAGCGCGGCGATGCCGACCGCCGCGGTGAGCGTCACCTCGGCAATCGACCACCAATTGGCCGCCGCCAAAGCTTTGGTCGAACCCATCAGCAGCAGGCCCTGGCCACTCGGGTCGAGCACGAACATGAACGGGACCAGGAACGCCGGCACGGTGTACTTCCAGCACTGCATGGTGGTCTTGTAGGGATCGCCGCCGGTGATCGCCGCGGCAGCGAAGGGCGACAGGGCGGTAGGCGGCGACACCTCGG
>JANMYI010000438.1:0-6846 GCA_031381955.1 Burkholderiales bacterium | reverse complement strand
GGCAATTTTCTGCAAGCCGACCTGAACCGCTACGGCGAAGCCGAAGCGGCCTACCGCAAGGCCATCGAGCTGGACCCGACGGCTGCCGGCCCCTGGAACAACCTGGGCAACTTGCTGCAAGTCCACCTGAAGCGCTACGACGAAGCAGAAGCGGCCTACCGCAAGGCTATCGAGCTGAACCCGAAGGACGACGCCCTATGGAACAACCTAGGCAACCTGCTGCAAGACCATTTCCGGCGATTTGAAGCTGCACACAGCGCGTTGGTCCAGGCCGAAAACCTCGACCCCGCCAACCCCTACCCACCTGCAAACCTGGCGCGCTTGCTGGTGCAAATGGGCCGCAGCGAAGAGGCCACCGCCGCGTATCGCCGCGCACTTGCACTATGCGAGCGGGCGCCCGACACCAAAGCGGCCTATGCCAACTTGCGCCTTCAAGCGCAACTCTGGCTGGGCAACCAAGACGCCGCGGCCCAGGCGCTGGCCGACCTGACCGCCCCATTGGCCACCGAAGCAGGCTCGGCCTTTGCAGCCTATCGGATGGAAGAGCAAGCCCAGGAATGCTGGCGCATCGGCCTGGGCCCGGCGCTTGCCAAGCTGCTGGCTAGCAGCGACCAAGCCGAGCGCCTGCGCCCCTTGGAGCTGGCCTTACGCCTGGCTGCTGGTGATGAAGAATCACTCTGGTCAGCGCCGTATGAAGTGCAGCAAATGGCTCGCGAAGTGGCACAACGCCTGTTCCCCGCGCCGAGTGCGCAACCCGGCGGCGCTGCCGCTGGCCTGCCACCCACCAACGCATCAAGCTGAATGCCATGGCAGCATGGCAGGCAGGCCCATCTGCCGCATTTGCCCACTGTGCCCGTTTTGGAAAACCCAACATGAACGACCCCACCCTCACCCGCTTCCTCACCACTGAAGACACCGACGGCGACCCCGCTGAAACTGCCGAATGGCGCGACGCCTTGACTTCGCTGTTGGCCGAGCAAGGCCCGCAGCGTGCGCGCTTCATCCTCGACCAGTTGGCCATCATCGCGCGCAGCCCGCAGGTGGCCTGGTCACCGGAACTCGTCACGCCTTACGTGAACACGGTGGCGGTGGAGCGGCAGCCCGCCTTCCCCGGCGACCTGGCCATTGAGGAGCGGCTGGCTTCGCTGATGCGCTGGAATGCGCTGGCCATGGTGGCGCGCGCCAACGCGGCCTATGGCGAGCTGGGCGGCCACATTGCCAGCTATGCCAGCGCGGCCGATTTGTTCGAGGTCGGCTTCAACCATTTCTTCCAGGCGCGCAACGCCGCCCAAGGCGGCGACCTGGTGTTCTTCCAGCCGCACAGCGCACCCGGCGTGTACGCACGCGCCTTTCTCGAAGGCCGGCTGCGCGAGGCCGACCTGGCGCACTACCGCCAAGAGCTAACCGCGCCCTCAGTGGGCGCCACGGGCTTGTCGAGCTACCCGCACCCGTATTTGATGCCCGAGTTCTGGCAGTTCCCCACCGGCTCGATGGGCCTGGGGCCGATCAGCTCGATCTATCACGCACGCTTCATGCGCTACCTCAGCCACCGCGGCTTGTTGAACTGCGCCGGCCGCACGGTCAATGGTGAACACGTCGACCAGCGCCGTGTGTGGGGCGTGTTCGGCGACGGCGAGATGGACGAGCCCGAAAGCATGAGCGCCCTCACCCTGGCCTCGCGCGAGAAGCTGGACAACCTGGTCTGGATCGTTAACTGCAACTTGCAGCGGCTCGATGGCCCGGTGCGCGGCAACGGCCGCATCATCGACGAGCTGGAAAAGCTGTTCCGCGGCGCCGGCTGGAACGTCATCAAGCTGGTGTGGGGCAGCGACTGGGACGGCCTGTTCGCGCGCGACACCACAGGCGCCTTGGTGCGTGCCTTCGCCAACACGGTGGACGGCCAGATGCAAACCTTCGCGGCCAAGGACGGCCGCTTCAATCGCGACAACTTTTTTGGCCAGAACGAAGCACTGGCGCGGTTGGCGCAGGGCATGACGGATGAACAGATCGACCGCTTGAAACGCGGCGGCCACGACGTGGTGAAGATCCACGCCGCCTACGCCGCCGCGGCCGCGCACCGTGGGCAACCGACCGTGGTGCTGGCGCACACCAAGAAGGGCTACGGCATGGGCGCGGCCGGCCAGGGCAAGATGACCACGCACAGCCAGAAGAAGTTGGACGACACGGCGCTGATCGAATTCCGCAACCGCTTCAACCTGCCGCTGACCGACGCACAAGCCACCGGCCTCGAATTCTTCAAACCCGCCGACGACAGTGCCGAGCTGCGTTACCTGCATGCGCGGCGCGCGGCGCTGGGCGGCTATTTGCCAAAGCGGCAATCAAACTGCCCCGTGCTGCCGGTGCCGGCCCTAGCCTCGTACGCCAACTTCGCGCTGGCCGCGGCGGGCAAGGAAATGTCCACCACCATGGCCTTTGTGCGCCTGCTGGGCAACATGTTGAAAGACCCGGCCCTGGGCGCACACATCGTGCCCATCGTGGCCGACGAGGCGCGCACTTTCGGCATGGCCAACCTGTTCAAGCAGGTCGGCATCTATTCCAGCGTGGGCCAGCGCTATGAGCCCGAAGACATCGGCTCGGTGCTGCCCTACCGCGAAGCGCTGGACGGCCAGATTCTGGAGGAAGGCATCAGCGAGGCCGGCGCCATCGCGAGCTGGACGGCCGCGGCCACCAGCTACAGCGTGCACGGCGTGCCGATGCTGCACTTCTATATCTACTACTAGTTGTTCGGCTTCCAGCGCGTGGGCGACGCCATCTGGGCCGCGGCCGACCAGCGCGCACGCGGCTTTCTGTTAGGCGCCACGTCGGGCCGCACCACGCTGGGTGGCGAAGGCCTACACCAGGACGGCACCAGCCACCTGGTGGCCGCGACGATCCCCAACTGCAAGGCCTACGACCCGGCGTTTGCGGGTGAGCTGGCCGTCATCATCGACCACGGCATGCGCGAAATGCTGGTCGAGCAGAAAGACGTTTTCTATTACGTCACGTTGATGAACGAGAACTACGCGCAGCCCGACCTGCCTGCTGGCGTAGAGGCTGATGTGATTCGCGGCTGCTACAAGTTCGGCCACTTTGCGGCCGCAGTGAATGGCGAGGGCGGCCAGCCCGGCCCGGCGCAGCACGTCACATTGCTCGGCTCGGGCGCCATCCTGACTGAAGTGCTCAAGGCGGCCAAACATCTGTCTGAACAGGGCATTGCCTGCGATGTGTTCAGCGTCACCAGTTGGAGCGAGCTGGCACGCGACGGCCTGGCCTGCGAGCAGCGTGCGCTGCAAGGCGACGCCACTGCCGGCACGCCCTTCGTGGCGCAGCAACTGGCGCACGGCACCGGCCCGGTGATTGCCGCCACCGACTACGTGCGCGCCGTGCCCGAAAGCATCCGCGCCTTCGTGCCCGCGGGCCGCCGCTACTTGACGCTGGGCACCGACGGCTTCGGCCGCAGCGACACGCGCGCTGCCTTGCGGCGCTTCTTCAATGTGGATGCGGCGAGCATCTTGAACGCAGCGCAGCACGCGCTGGCGCGCGAGCGTGCGGTGCCGGCTTAGCTTTTGCGGGCGGTGGAGCTACACGATTGGCTGGCAGTCGGCCTTGTCGCGCAACTGCCGATACACCTCGTCCACCAGCAACTCGGCCAGCCCCTTGAACACGCGCGGATGCCGCAGCGCTTGATCGGCCATGGCGGTGTGCCCATCGAGCGCATCCACCACGGCGTTGTTCAGCTTGGTCTCATAGGCACCGTTGCCAAAGGCCTCGACGGTGTCATTGGCCAGCGCCTGCTCCTGCAAGCTAGGGTCGGCCACCATCTTGCCGATGAGCGTCGTCGCGTAGCCGCGGAAGTCGGCGTCCGAAAAGTTGCCCGAGAACACCTCGTTCATCTTCTTGATGATGGCCGACAGCCGGTCATTGGGGTCGTCCCACGGCTGGCCACCGCCTGAGTTCATCGGCTTCATCGGCTTGGCCGTGCCGCCCTCAAGGCTGAGCTTGTGATCCTTGGGATTGATGACCTTGTAGCCCGCCAACCGCACCGAACCATCCAGGGTGTCTCCGCCATCGCTTTGGCCGCGCAGTCGCGGCAGCAAGCACTTGGCGAACGCATGCAGGCGCTCCAGGTCGAGGTCGTCGTAGGACACCAGTTGCGACAGGAAGTCGTAGGCGCTGACGTAGGTCACGAGATCGCCACGAAACAGCTCTTGCACTTCCTTGGTCTGCTGTTTGAAGCGTTCGTGCGCTTGCTTCAGTGGCGCCTGAATGGCCGCTTGCTTGCCCTTGGGGTCGAAGTAGGCCTTGGCAAACACCTCGACCTCGGGCGAAAGGTAGATGCCCACCGCGTCAAGCTTTGCCCGCAGCAAGTGCACGAGGTTCGGGTCGGTCACGGCCGACAGCGTCGCCGTGCGGTAGTAGGGCAAGAACGCTTTCAGGATCTCGTCGGGTTTGTTGCGGAAGTCGAGGACGAAGGTGGTGTCCTTGCCCGGACAGGTTCGGTTCAGCCGCGACAGCGTTTGCACGGCCATCACGCCGTCGAGCCGCTTGTCCACGTACATGGCCACGCGCTTGGGTTGATCGAAGCCGGTCTGGAATTTCGACGCGACGATGAGCAACTGGTACGTATCGGTCTTGAACGCTTCCTTGATGCCGTCTTCGCGTTCCTTGGCGTCGTTCAGATCGCCTTCCTGCGCCTTGACCACGGCCGATTCGTCGTCGGTCACGGCGCCGGAAAACGCCACCAGCGCCTTGCAGTCGGTGTAGCGCTTCTTCGCGATGTAGGCATCGAACGCCAACTTGAACCGCACCGCCGCCACCCGGCTGTCCGTCACCACCATGGCCTTGGCCTGCCCGCCCAACAAGGGCATCACGTGCGCGCGGAAATGATCGACGATGACGCTCACCTTCTGCGCGATGCTGGTGGGGTGGAGCTGGGCGTAGCGGAACAGCTGCTTGCGGGTTCTGCCGCTCTTCACGTCCTTGTCGTCGCCGGCCTGTTCGAGCTTGAAGGCGAAGTCGTAGGTCGTGTAGCCCAACAACACGTCGAGGATGAACTCCTCCTCGATGGCCTGGCGCATCGAGTACACATGGAAGGGCTCGGGCGTGCCGTCTTCGGCAATGCGGCCGAACAGCTCCAGCGTCTTGGGCTTGGGCGTCGCGGTGAAGGCGTAGTACGACACGTTGGCCGGCCGCTTGCGCGACGCCACGATGCGGTTCAGCACATCCTCGTCGGTCAGCTCGGCCAACTCTTCAGCCTCAGCCGCTGCGGCGTCTTCATAGGCCGTGGACGTTTCGAACCGCGCTTCGGCCGACACTGCCTTGCCATCGGTCGTGAGCACCTCGCGCAGCTTCACCGCCGCCTTGCCGGATTGGCTGGAATGCGCCTCGTCCAGGATCAGCGCGAAGCGCTTGTCGCCCAGGCCGCTCACCTTGTCCAGCACCCAGGGAAACTTCTGCAGCGTGGTGATGATGATCAGCTTGCCCTTGGTCAGCGCTTCGGCCAGTTGCGTGCTGTTCTCGTCGATCTTCTCGACCACGCCCTGCTGGTGGTCGAACTGGTAGATCGTGTCCTGCAACTGCTGGTCGAGCACGCGCCGGTCGGTGATGACGATGACGCTGTTGAACACCTTCACGTCGTTCGCGTCGTGCAGCGACGCCAGCCGGTGCGCCAGCCAGCCGATGGTGTTGGACTTGCCCGACCCGGCGGAGTGCTGCACCAGGTACGTTTGGCCCACGCCCTCTTGCAAGGTCGCGTCCAGCAGCGCGCCCACAGCGTCCCACTGGTGGTAGCGAGGGAAAAGCAGAGACGGCGCGAAGATCTTTTTGCCCTTGCCGTCTTTGCGCTCGACCACCTCCACCGACAGGAACTTGCCGACGATCGCCAGCCACGCATCGCGCTTCAGCGCCTCATGCCACAGGTAGCCGGTGGAGTAGCCCAATCTTTCGTCGGCCGCGTTGCCCGTACCCGCGCCACCCATGCCGTCCGGCGTGCCGCGGTTGAAGGGCAGAAACCGCGTCGCCGCGCCCGCCAGTTTGGTGGCCATGCGAACTTCGTCGGCACTCGCCGCGAAGTGCACCATGGCCCGTTTGCCGAACGACAGCAGCGGCTCGGGCTGCTTGGTCACCGTATCCACCGGCGGCCGGTCGTATTTGTATTGTCTGACCGCGTCTTCGATGTTCTGCGTGGTGTCGGTCTTCAGCTCGATGGTGGCCAGCGGCAAGCCGTTCAAGAACAGCACCAGGTCGATGCAATTGCCGTTGTGCAGCGAATAGTGCACCTGGCGCACCACGCGCAACCGGTTCTTTTGGTAGTGCTCCCAGGTCGTGGCGTTCTGCCGGTTGCTGGGCGCGAACTGCGCCATGCGGAAGGTGGCGTTGATGTCCTTGAAGCCCTTGCGCAGCACGTACAAGCTGCCCCAAAGCTGCGGCGTCTCACGCTTGAGGGTGGGCCGGTCGCGGTCGAGTTCTTCGGCCAGCCGCTGGATGAACACGGCCTCCGGGTCCTTGGCGTGGTTCTTGGCGAACTTGTCCCAGGTGTCTGCTTGAGTCTCCTTCACCCAGGCAATGGCGTCTTCCGGGTACAGCGCCACGCGCTTGTCGTAGCCCGCGTCGTAGGCATGGCCGGGCTGGTACGGCAGCGGCCCGTCGAAGAGCCAGCCGTTCGCCTTCAGCGTTTCGCAGACTTCGTCTTCGAAGCGCTCTTCGGTGTGGATGGGCGCCGCCATCTCAGATTTGACCAGCGACCGTTGTCCATGGGTTGAGCAGCGCAACACCCATTGGCAGGAAGTCGGCCACATTGCGAGTGACCACGGTCATGCCATGCACCAGCGCGGTGGCGGCAATCAG
>JANMYI010000216.1:0-8080 GCA_031381955.1 Burkholderiales bacterium | reverse complement strand
GCCAGGGCTCGTTGGCCACCTCGATGCAGCGCCTGTCTTCCGGCCTGCGCGTGAATTCATCGAAAGACGACGCCGCCGGGCTGGCCATTGCCGACCGCATGAATGCGCAGATTCGCGGCATCAACGTGGCCGTGCGCAATGCCAATGACGGCATCTCGCTGGCGCAAACCGCTGAAGGCGCGCTGGCCACCATCACCGACGCGCTGCAGCGCATGCGCGAACTCGCCGTGCAGGCGCAAAACGGCAGCAACGGCACGAGTGACCGCGCCAACCTCGACACCGAATATCAACAGCTCAGCCTGGAAGTCACGCGCATTGCCACGCAGACCAAGTTCAACGGCGTGGCCGTGGTCGGTGCCAGTGCCGGCGCCCAGGTCTTCCAGGTGGGCCCGAACAACGGCGACACGCTGACGGTGACCACCTCGCAAGTCACCACCGTGGCCGGCGACGTCACAACCTCGGCCAACGCCTCCACCGCCCTGACCGCGATTGACAGCAAGCTCGACAACATCACCACCAACCGCGCCACCTACGGCGCCGCGATGAGCCGTTTTTCCATGGCCATCCAGAGCCTGCAAATCACGGGCGAGAACCAGTCTGCCGCGCGCGGCCGCATCATGGACGCCGACTTCGCTGCCGAAACGGCGAACCTGTCGCGCGCACAGATCCTGCAACAAGCCGGCAATGCCATGGTGGCGCAGGCCAACCAGTTGCCGCAGCAAGTGTTGCAGTTGCTGCGCCAGTGATCGCACGGGCCCACTGGCTGCCGCAAAAACCGCCGAGGTGCCGCGTGCACCGGGCGGTTTTTTGCATGGGCGCCCTCAAGTCGCCCGCCACGGCGCCGATACACCGGAGGCGTTAAAGGAAAACCGCCATGGCGACCATCTCCTCCCCCGGCATCGGCAGCGGCCTGGACATCAATTCCATCGTGACCCAACTGGTTGCGGTGGAGCGAATTCCGCTGACCAAATTGCAAACCGAGGCCAGCTCGCTGCAAACGCGGCTGTCGACGTACGGCAAGGTGCAGTCGGCCGTGTCCACGATGCGCGACGCCGCTTCGGCGCTCACCAAGGCCAGCACCTGGGCGCAGACCACCGGCACCAGCAGCGACCCCGCGGCCGTGAGCGTGACCACCAGCGCCACCACGCCGGCGGGCCAATACGCGGTGCAGGTGAATGCCCTGGCCAGCATGCAAAGCAATGTCACGGGCACCTACCCCAGCGCCGACTCCATCGTCGGCGAAGGCACGCTGCAAATTCAGCTTGGCGCCTGGGGCGCGGGCAACAGCTTCACGCCCAAGGCGGGCAGCGGCAGCATCAGCATCAGCGTGGGCCCGCCGCCGGAGTCTCTGGCGGTGCTGCGCGACAAGATCAACGCCGGCGCCGCCGGTTTGACGGCCTCGGTGGTGACCGACGCCACCGGCGCGCGCCTGGTCATCCGCTCCAGCAGCACGGGTGCGAACAACGGCTTCAAGCTCACGGTGAACGACACCGACGGCAACCACAGCGATGGCCTGGGTCTTTCCGCGCTGGCCTTCGACCCCTCGGCCGGCATCTTGACCATGGCCCAGGCTCTGGCCGCGGCCAATGCCAGCGCCACCATCAATGGCGTGGCCATCAGCGCCGAGACGAACTCGCTGCCCAACGTGATCGACGGCCTGAGCCTGACGCTGAACAAGGTGACCACGACGCCGGTGCAGTTGAGCGCGGCGCAGGACACGCCCAACATCCGCAAGGCCGTTGACACTTTTGTGACGGCGTACAACGACCTCAACAAACTGTTGGCCGACCGGACCAAGTACGACCCGAACAACAAGAAGGGCGACAACTTGCAGGGCGACAGCGCGGCCATCAGCATGCGTGCGCAATTGCGCAACGTGCTGGGCCAGACCAGCGGCGCGTCCAGCGTGTTCACCCGGTTGGCGGAAGTGGGCTTTGACGTGCAGACCGACGGCAGTATCAAGGTGAATGACACCAAGATCGCCTCAGGCCTGGCCAACCGGGTGGAAATTCAAAAGCTGTTCGGCAACGCCGATTTGCTGACGCCGGGCAACGACGGCATCGCCACCCGGCTGCGCCGGATGGCCGACGGCGTGCTGGGCACCGACGGCACGCTGAGCAACCGCACCGACGGCCTGCGCAAGCGGCTCGACCTGAACCAGGACCGGCAAGACTCGCTGAGCCTGCGCATCGAGCAGATCGAAAAGCGGTTGCGTGCGCAGTACACGGCGCTGGACCGGCAGATGGGCCAATTGAGCGGCCTGTCGGGCTATGTGACGCAGCAGATGAACCTGCTGAACCGCGCCAGCACGAACTGAAGTCGCCCCAGACCTGTCGCTGCGCCCACGCGCGGCGCGCCGGCACAGCCCTCGCCGCAGCACGTGGCGGGGGCTGTTTCATTTGTGGCGCATGGCCTGCCACTTCACGCCACGGGGCGATTCAAGTCGCCGCAAATCCGGGCCGATATGAAGGCACCCGACACCTCTCACGGACTGCCCACCGATGTTCGCCACGGCCACCCGCAGTACCCCGCACCACGGTGCCCACGCGTATGCCCGCGTTGGCGTTGAAACCGGCATCTCCGCCGCCAGTCCGCACCACCTGGTGCTGATGCTGTTTGACGGCTTCCTGAGCGCCTTGGCGCAGGCCCGTGGTGCCTTGCGCGAACGCCAGATCGAGGCGAAGTGCCGCCACATCGGGCGCGCCATTCGCATCATCAACGAAGGCCTGCGCGCCGGCCTGAACCGCGAGCAAGGTGGTGACTTGGCAGCCGACCTGGACGATCTCTACGCCTACGTGTCGTGCCGCCTCACCGCAGGCCACGCCGGCAACGATGACGCGGCCCTCGACGAGTGCCGCCGTTTGGTGGAACCGCTGCGCGACGCCTGGGCGGCCATTGCCCCCGGCGTGGCGGCATGAGCCCCGCCCGGCCGTCCGAAGGGGCTCGCACCGCAGTGCGCAGCACGAAGGTAAATCAGTGACCGAGCAGACCAACATGGAACAACAACCCGCAGGCGTGAACTTGCTCAACTACTACGAAGCCATTGAACAGGCCAGCAACGACATGTTGCAGGCCGCCCGCATCGGCAACTGGGACCAGGTGGTCAAGCTCGAAGGGGCTTGCGTGCTGCTCATCGCCCAGCTCAAACAGGCCGCCAAGCGCGACGCCCTGTGCATCGAAGAAGCCACGCTCAAGAGCCGCATCATGCAGCGCATCCTGGTCAACGACGCCGAGGTGCGCCACCTGGCCGAGCCTTGGTTGCAAGGGCTGGAACACATGATGGGCGGCAAGCCGCAAACCTGGCACTGAACCGGTTCTGAACCCAGGGGAAAACCCATGTTCGAAGACTCCCGCCCCGCTGCGCTGCAAGACGATGCCGGTATCGACCCGTGGGCACCGTTCCGCGTCGACCACCCGGGCGAAATCAAGACCATCCTCAAACAGTTGCTGGACGCCAGCGTGCCGCTCAGCCTGAGCGGGCCTGATGGCAGCTCACTGTCGGCGCAGTTGTGGTCGGTGGATGCCAGCGCGCACCGCATCGCCTTCAGTGCCGATGCCGGCAACCCGCAATTGCAACGTTTGATGGAAGGCGACGAAGCCTGCGCGGTGGCCTATGTCGACGCCGTGAAGCTGCAATTCGACCTGCATCAGCTGATGCTGGTGCACGGTGCGCGTGCCAGCGCTTTGCAGGCCGCCTGGCCGCAGGTGGTGTACCGCTTCCAGCGCCGCAGCGGCTACCGCGTGCGCACGCTGGAGCGTGACTCACCGCGCGCCGAACTGCGCCACCCCGCCCTGCCCGACATGCGCTTGAGCCTGCGCGTGATGGATGTGAGCATCGGCGGCTGCGCCTTGTTCCTGCCGCACGATGTGCCGCCGCTGGACCCTGGCACCGCGTTGCAGGGTGTGCGCATCGAACTTGATGCCGACACGCGCATCCTGGCCACGGTGCACCTGCGCCACATTTCGTCGATCCAGCCCAACGCGCGCGGGCTGCGCCTGGGCTGCGAGCTGGGCGATCTGTCCGCCGCGGCGCAACGCGCCTTGCAGCTGTACATCGACCAGACGCAGAAGCGCCGGCGCATGCTGACGCTGAGTTGAACCGCCCATGTCCCGCCGCCTGCGCCAGCGTGGCTTCACCCTGGTGGAGCTGCTCATTGCCGTGGCGGTGTCTGCACTGCTGGCCGCCAGCGCCTGGCCCGACACCGCGCAGTGGCTGGCGCGCCAGCGCCTGAAGGCCGCTGCCGAGCACCTGGCAACGGCTTTGAACGAAGGCCGCTTCGAGGCTGCGCGCCGTGGCGTGGCGTTGCATCTTGCAGTGGATGCGCAAGCCGCCTGCTATGCCCTGTCGGCCCTGCCCGGCTGTGGCTGCGCGCGCGAACAAGCCTGCCAGATCAAGCTGGGCTACCTGGGCGACCCGGCCCACGTACAGGTTGCCGGCGTGCTGGCCTTGAGCCTGGCGCCGGTGCAGCAAGATGTTTTGCCCACGGCACCCCTGCTGTTGAGCAGCCGCGGTGCGCCAGCCTTGCAAGTGAGCCTGACGCCGCTGGGGCGTGCGCGCATCTGTGCAGCGCACGGCGGCTGGCCTGGCTACCCGCACTGTTGAGCGTGGGCGCGCATCGCGCTGCTGACTTCAGACCTGCATGTTCATGACGTCTGAGTAAGCCTGCACCAGCCGGTTGCGCACCGCCAGCGTGGCCTGAAAGCCGATCTGCGACTTCTGCATCGCGATCATGGTCTGCTCCAGGCTGACGTTGGGGTTGTCGAGCTGCAACTCGCGCTGCAAGGTGCTGGCCTCGTTCTGGCTGTGGCTCACCGAGCGCAGCGCCTGCGTCATGGCATTTTGAAAGCTGGCGCCCGCGGCGGCGGGCTGCGTTGCGGCGGGCTTGGACAGGGGTGTGCCATCCGGGCGCAAACCGGCCCGGGCCACGGCCTGGGCAAAGTCGAACGCTTTCAGTTTCATGTCCATGGCAGCCACCTTTTGTGCACGAACGCACTTTAGGTGCGCAGCCTGGGCGCGGTGGTGTAAACAAGCGCGCCTTTGCGCGGCTACTTACAGGCCTGCGCAGCGCGCTGCTGCCAAACAATGCGCCGCACTCCCCTAAAGGCCCGCAGCGCGCGGCCGCCAAGTTCAACCACACGATGGATAACGCGCTGACCGCTTCCAACCCGAACGCACCGCCCTCGCCCGTGACCACGGGCAACTGGCGCGAACGTTTCACCAGCATGCCGCTGCGCAGCCTGCTCAGCCTGGGCGTGGGCCTGGCTGCGCTGGTGGCCATTGCCTTGGCCTTGTTCAGCAACGGCAGCCGGGGCGACTACAAGGTGTTGTTCGCCGGCCTGAGCGACAAGGACGGCGGCGCCGTGGTGGCGCAACTGACGCAATCGAACGTGCCCTATCGCATTGCCGAAGGCGGCGGCGCGATCCTGGTGCCCGCAGCACAGGTGCATGAGGTGCGCCTGAAACTGGCCTCGGCCGGCCTGCCGCGCGGTGGCACGAACGGTGGCGCGGCCGGCTTCGAGTTGATGGACAACGCCCGCTTCGGGCAAACCCAGTTCCAGGAGCGCGCCACTTTTCAGCGCGCGCTGGAAGGCGAACTGGCGCGCTCGATTGCCTCACTTCAAGCTGTAGCCGGCGCGCGCGTGCACCTGTCGCTGCCGAACCAGAACGGCTTCTTTCGCGAACAACAGAAACCATCGGCATCGGTGCTGCTGAACCTGCACCCCGGGCGCACGCTGGAACGCGCACAGGTGGCCGGCATCGTGCACCTGGTTTCCAGCAGCGTGCCCGAACTGCACCACAAGGCGGTGTCGATCATCGACGGCCAGGGCGCCTTGCTCAGCGGCAACGAAGATTCAGGCGGCGCCGGCGGCCTGGACACGCAACAACTGCAATACCTGCGCAGCGTGGAGAGCATGTACCTCAAACGCGTGGTGGAAATGCTGGAGCCCGTGGTGGGGCGCGACAACCTGCGTGCCAACGTCACCGCTGAAATCGACTTCTCGCAAAGCGAACAGACCAGCGAGGAATTCAAACCCAACCAGACCGACGCCGCCGCCGCGGTGCGCAGCCGCCAGACCAGCGACGCCAACACGGCCAGCGGCAGCGGCCCGGCCGGCGTACCGGGCGCGGCCAGCAACCAGCCGCCCATTGGCGCCACCGCGCCGTTGAGCGGCGCGGCCCAGCCGCTGCAAGGCGCGCCGGGCGGAAATAGTGCAGGGGGCGCGGGCGGCAACCCGAATGCGCGGCGCGACGCGGTGACGAACTACGAGGTCGACAAGACCGTGAAGGTGGTGCGCAACGCCACCGGCAACATCAAACGCCTGAATGCAGCGGTCTTGCTCAACCACCGCAGCAGCGTCGACCCCAAGGGCAAGACCGTGACCACGCCGCTCAGCGCCGAAGAGCTGGAAAAGCTCACCTCATTGGTGCAACAAAGCCTGGGCTTCAACAAGGAGCGCGGCGATTCAGTGCGGGTGGTGAACTTTGCTTTCAAGCCCGAGGTGGCGCCCAAGATCGAGCCGGCGCCCGTGTGGCAGCAACCCTGGGTGATGGACCTGCTGCGCGCCGCCGCGGTGCCGTTGCTGCTGGCCCTGTTGGCCTGGGGCGTGATGGCGCGCATGGTGCGCCCGGCGCTGGACACCATGCTGCCGCCCGCGCCCCCGCCGAGCGCCGCCGCACTGGGCGGCACGCTCGACGCCACCGTGGGCGACGAGGCCGACGCCAAGGCCGCCGGCACCGCCGCGCTGCCGCCGCCGGGCCCGAACATCAACCTTGATCACGCCCGCACATTGGCCAAAGAGAACCCCGCCGCGGTGGCGCAGATCGTGCGCGGCTGGGTCAATGGTGAAGAGAAGGCAGTTTGAACAAAATGGATGAGCACGGCCTGGAGAACGCGGCGATCCTGTTGATGTCGCTGGGCGAGGAAGAGGCCAGCGAGGTCTTCAAGCATCTCTCGCCCAAGGAAGTGCAAAGCCTGGGCGAGACGATGGCCCGCATGAAGGCCATCACCAACGAGCGCGTTGACCAGGTGCTCGACAAGTTTGGGGCGCAGTCGGGCGGGCAAAGCATGCTGGTGCCCGACACCGACGAATACGTGAAGGCCGTGCTGCGCCGCGCGCTGGGTGAGGACAAGGCCAACCTGCTGATCGACCGCATCATGCAGGGCGCCGATGTGAGCGGCATCGAGAGCCTGAAGTGGATGGATGCGGGTTCGGTGGCCGAGCTGCTGCGCAACGAGCACCCGCAGATCGTGGCCGCCACCCTGGTGCACCTGGATTTCGACCAGGCGTCGGAAGTGCTCAAACTCTTCACCGAGCGCCAGCGCAACGAGGTGATGGTGCGTGTGGCCACGCTCGACGGTATTCAGCCCTCGGCCATGAAAGACCTGAACGAGGTACTCAGCCGCGTGCTGGCCGGCGGTGAACGCGTGAAGACCGCCAAGCTGGGTGGCGTGAAGCCGGCGGCCGAAATCATCAACATGCTGGGCGGTTCGATGGAAACCGCGGTGCTGGACTTCATTCGCGCGGCGGACACCGACCTGGCACAAAAAATCATGGACAACATGTTCACGTTCGACGACCTGAACAAGCTCGATGACAAGGGCTTCCAGTCACTGTTGAAGGAAGTGCAGACCGACTCGCTGGTGGTCGCATTGAAGGGCGCCACGCCGGAGTTGCGCGAGAAGATCTTCAAGAACATGAGCTCGCGCGCGGCGGAGACCTTGCGCGAAGACCTGGAGTCGCGCGGGCCGGTGCGTTTGTCCGAGGTCGAGGCCGAGCAGAAGGAGTTGCTCAAGATCGTCAAAGGTGAACATGTTGTCCATGATCTTCTGCGCCAGCTCGCCATCGGCCTCGCGCACAAAGTCCAGCACCGATGTCTCCACCGCCGAGCCCATCAAGTTCAGCATCTCGGCGGTAACTTTGGGGCCACCGAGATTGTTCTTCTTCGCGCGCTCGCCGCCCGCAAGCACCTTGCTCATGACGTCGTTGAGTTCCTTCAGCGCGCCCGGCTGAATACCGTCCAGCGTGGCGATGCGCAGCAGGATTTCGTTGCGCTGGCGCTCAGACAGTAGCTTCAGCG